>JAJRXW010000152.1 GCA_024276095.1 Gammaproteobacteria bacterium | reverse complement strand
TGGTACTCGGCCCGACTGCGGTGGCACTGGTCACCGACTATGTTTTTGCCGATGACGCAGCACTGCGCTATTCAATCGTCGTGGTCGTTGCAGGCGCCGGCATCCTTGCCATCGGTTTCCTTATCGCCAACCTGAAACACTTCCGCCAAAGCGTCATCGAAGCCGACCAGTGGAGCGGCAGCTGACCTAAAGTTTTACTGCCATATGGCCGATAACCCTACAGGGTATCGCCAATGGCAAGTTCAACTTCTACATTACGTAATATGGCTTCAGGCGTGGCGGATGGCCGCTACGCCCAGCTGTCCTATATTCGCCATATCAACCGATTCATCATTGCACTGATCATCGCCAACGGTCTGGCGGTCATACTTGAGTCCAACCCCGAGGTCCGTGTGGCCTACCTCGAGTGGTTCATGCTGTTCGAGGTGTTCTCGGTCATCATATTTTCGGTCGAATATCTCGCGCGCCTGTGGGTATCCGTCGACCAGGAACGTTACCAGGGCATCCCCAAATGGCAGGCCCGGATACGCTATGTATTTACGCCGATGGCGCTGGTCGATCTGCTGGCGATCGCACCGTTCTATCTGACCATGCTGATCCCGATCGATCTTCGTTACCTGCGCCTGTTCCGACTGCTGCGTCTGCTCAAACTGTCCACCTATTTCGACGGGCTCCAGGTCTTCGGAAAAGTACTGCGGCGCGAAGCCGGTGCAATTGCCGGCGCCCTGCTGATCATGATCATCCTGATCATCGTCTCGGCCTGCCTGATGTTCACTGTAGAGAATGCCGCAAAACCCGGGCATTTCGAGAACATCTCCCAGGCGATCTGGTGGGCAGTGGTTACCCTCACTACTGTCGGCTACGGCGACATTACTCCGATCACCTTTGGCGGAAAACTGCTTGCCATCGTCATCATGATACTCGGTGTAGGCACCATGGCATTGCCGGCCGGTATTCTCGCCGCGCGGTTTTCGGAGGAACTGCAGGCCCGGCGTGAACTGCTCAGAAGCAGCGTCATCGAAGCACTGCGCGATGGCCACATAGATGCGACCGAAGAAGAGGCCATTGAACGACTCAAGGAAAAACTTGACCTGCCGTCGGACGTCGTCAGAAACATGATTGCCCTGCAGAAAACCATGATACACGACCATCAATTCTGCCCGCACTGCGGCGGGTCGCTCGGAAAATAATGATCAAACGGCGGCGGCTGCTACAATCCGGTGTATGGCTACTTCGCAACCCCGGATTCGCCCGCTGGCAGGCTCTTTGGGTGCCGAGATCTCCGGTATCGATCTGAGCGAACCGCTGAGTGAGGAGCAGTTCAGTTTCGTTCACCGGGCCCTGCTGGAATACCTGGTGATTTTTTTCCGTGACCAGCCTGTCGGCCCGGAACAGCAGATCGCATTCGCCCGGCGCTTCGGCGACCTGCATATTCATCCCTATATCCCCTGCCTGGAGGGCTACCCTGAAGTGCTGGCGCTGAAAAGCAAGGATGACGGGCCGGGCAATATGGCTTACCAGTCCAATACCTGGCATACCGATCTCACCTACGAAGCAGAGCCGCCGATGGCCAGCGTGCTGCGCGCCGTGGAGGTTCCGGAAGCCGGTGGCGATACGATGTGGCTGAATCTGTACGCAGCCTACGACGCACTGTCAGCGCCGTTCCAAAAATTCGTATCCGGACTCACCGCCGTACACAATATCGTTGCAAGCATGCCCAGTGACTTTACGGACCAGCCCTATGCCGCCAGGCAACTGACAAGAATGCAGGAAACCTCACCCCCGGTCGAACACCCGGTAGTACGCACTCATCCGGAAACCGGAAAAAAATGCCTGTTCGTCAATCGAAACTTTACATCGCACATCAAGGGTCTGACGCGCCCGGAAAGCGATGCCCTGATCGGTTATCTGCTGTCACATGCCGAACAGCCGGAATTCCAGTGCCGTTTCCACTGGCAGCGCAACTCGATTGCGATGTGGGACAACCGTTGCACCGAACACTATGCGCTGGTCGACTATCGGTCACGCCGCGTCATGCACCGCGTCACCGTCTGCGGCGATCGCCCCGTATAGACTAGTCTTCGAAGGCTAGTCTTCGAACTCCACCGATTCGGCCACGACGGTGGTGTCCGAGCTTTCCACACCACTCGCTTCGACCAGTGCACCGACTGCAATATTAAAGAACTGGCCGGAAGTCATCGGCATCCCGCTGCGGGCCCGAAACTCGGTTCCCGCGCCGGTTTCTATCGTGACACCGAGAATCGTCATGGTGGGTTCCACGGCATCCGCCACCACGCCGCGAACGACCGTTTCAGCCGGAGCGCCCGGCGTATCCTCACGCTCCAGCAGCGTTGCCAGCACATCGGCAGCCCCTGAAGGGTCCTCGCTGCCGCGAACGACAAGATACTCACCCGGATTCACGTTCGCCAGCGAGAATTGAGCGATATCCGCCTCACTCTTGTCCTCGATCCGGGTCAACGCATTGACACGAATCGTAACGCCCAGCATCGTGAGCGTACCGGCACCTGCATCTACCGAATCCACCAGCGCCGTGATCCGGATATCCGCGTTCTGGCGAAATTCGATTTTCTCCGCGACGATGGTGCCGTTCGAATCGAGCTTTCCTTCGACCTCCACTTTTACGTTCAGCGCAAGCGCAGCAGAGGTACCGCCCTCGTAGGCCGTCTGGCTGTTGGTAGTCAGGCGCATACCGGATACATCGAAGTCCGTTGCGGAAACGAAACGTGTCACGAAACCCTCGAGCTCGACCTCATCGTCCTCGTTGCCCGGCATTCCCTGGTTGACGAGTTCCACCGTGGTGGCGACCAGCGGACCCAGTGAGCCGGCGCTGGTGCCCTTCGCCTCAACGACATCTCCGTCGCTGATCGCACCGGATGAAAACCCGTCCAGCACGGCGGGAACACTCAGAAAATCTACAGTGAAACCGTTGATCTGGAACGTACCGGCGGTATTGTCCAGGCTGGCGACCATGCCCTTCAGTTCAAATGCACCACCGGCTGGCCGGCGCTCGATATGCGTAGCGCGAATAACCTGGCTGCTGTCGACAAACCCGCTGACCTCAACGACATCGTCAACATTCAGTCCGTCAAGCGAGCCGGGAACAATCCCTGAATCGAACGAGGTATCGCCGTCCACCAATACCGTCTGCCCCAGAACGATGAAAGAGTTTCCGGGCAGGTCGATACTGCTGATCGGACCTTCGACGTTATCGTCGAATACGACCTGGTCGGCGGTTCCTGTTGTGCCGTTGGCATCGATCGTACCGGTAATGGTCACAACCTGTCCGATTTTCAGATCGCTCTCCGCACCGGGCTGACCATCGATGGAAAACGTCGCATTACCGGTTTCGAACTCGACCCCGTTGACAAAGACGCTGCCAAAACCGGTGATTGTGCCGGTAGAGACGCCCAGTCGGTCAATCCCGGCAATCGGCTCGCTGCCGCCGCCTCCGCCGCCGCCACAGCTTGCCAACAGGCCGACAATCAAGCCGGCCACAATCACCAAATTCAGTTGCCTGTTCATTGCTGCTATATACCTATTTTGTGTCATCCTGCGACCCGCCCCTGATCATGAAAAGACCGGCGCCCAAGCGAAG
>JAJRXW010000151.1 GCA_024276095.1 Gammaproteobacteria bacterium | reverse complement strand
GCCGGTTGCGTCAATACGCTGCGGATATGCGCAGCCATATCGTCCGGCCCTTCCGCGCTGTGCCGGTAGGACGGATCGCCGTCGGGCGCGATACCGGCCATGAACGATTCCAGGTCCTCACGCACATCCGGGTCGGCATTTTCGCAAAGCATCAAAGACGCGCTGGTGTGATGTACGAATACGTTACAGATCCCCGTGGCGATCCCCGCCTGTGCCACGATAGCCTGCACCTGCTGCGTCAGGTCGTAGCTGCCGCGACCGGGAGTCTGGAACCCGAATGTCTGCTGGTTCGTCAAATCGGTTAGTCTCTGTATCTGATATGCCATTGTAGCCGAACACAATGACGCCGGAACGATTTCGGAAACTGAAAAGAATTCTGCATCTGCGCCAGCCGGATCTGACCGTACTGTCGGAGGATATACACAAGAGCCATAACATTTCCGCACTGATCCGGACCAGCGATGCGGTCGGGGTCGGTGAGATTCATGCGGTATCGACCAGCGGCGAATTTCGCCGCCATCACATGGTGGAAGGCGGCAGCGGCAGATGGGTGGAAACGTGCCTGCACGACAGTATTGAACACGCGATATCCTTCTTAAAAAATAATAAATATCATATTCTTGCGGCACATTTCTCAGATACTGCAATAGATTATCGCGAACCGGACTATACCCGCCCGACCGCGATTTTACTGGGGGCGGAACGCGACGGCGTATCGCCGGTTGCGGCACGCCTTGCCGATCGGCATATCGTGATCCCGATGCGGGGCATGCTGACATCGCTGAACGTTTCGGTCGCCAACGCGCTGATTCTTTACGAGGCGGCCCGCCAGCGCGAAGCGGCGGGCATGTACCGGGAATCCCGAATGCCGGCGCAGCGCCGGGACCGGCTGCTGTTCGAATGGTGCTACCCGCGAATCGCGGCCCGCTGCCGGGAAAAAAATGTCCCCTATCCGGCGCTGGACGATGATGGATTCATGAGGAGCAACCCGCTTGCCTGACGCACCGCGCGGCAATCGCCATCAGGGGATCCATCAGGGTATATAGGGCGCACCGTACTTGAGTTGCAGGGTTTTGACTTTCCCGAACCAGGGAATACTCAGTACATAGAGGTTGTCGTACTCGTTTTCCTCGATCGGTGCGAGTTTCTTGCTGCCATGAAACTCGCGGATCAGCAGCGGAATGGAGTTGCTGTGCCCGATGACCAGGATAACCTTGCCCTTGTGCTCTTTCAGAATACGCTCTGCCAGCCCCACGATGTCGTCGGCCTCGACGATTCGCACCGGCAATTGCAGCGCCTTGGACAACGGCTCGGCGGTTTCCTGCGTGCGCCGGTACTGGGTAGCGAAAATAACATCCGGACCGGCCACCACATCGAGGTGGCCCAATACCCTGACCAGCTCCTTCGCCCGCAGCTGCCCGGCGGGACTCAGCCCGGGATTCAGGTTTTCCCCGGCAACACGATCGGCATGGCGAATCAATACGACGGTAGTGGTCGCCTGGGATTCAAAAAACCACGACAAACCCAGTGCCACCAGAAAAAGGTCAGCCCGGCGATTGCCCGCCGGCGGCGCCGGCGTATGCGTCGTTCTTCACTGGCCATACAGGTCCTTTGCGTACTTATCGATCTTTGGAACCCTCGTCGTCATCCTCTTGCGAGGTGCTCACGACGATGTATTCGGTCTCTATGACCCGATCCGGAGACTGGGCCGCCTTGCGACGCAGCCACTGCAGGCGGAAATACAGCACTACCCCGATAATCAGCCCAAACCCCAGCAATGCCGCAAGCAGAATTCCGCCGACGATAATTGAAACACCCAGAACCACTACGCCAACCACGAATGCCAGTACCTGCGCCAGCAGGCTGGGGGGCCTGGCGCCCAGGCGAATATAACGAAACTGTCGATTCATGCCCCTATTCTAGCCGTGCTGCTACGAGGGGTATACAGCCAGCAGGGCCGCGCGGGTGACATGCTAGTATTCCGGCAGCATTCGACCGGTCGAAATGCCGGCCTGTCGCTGTGACGGGCGGGCGCCATGCTCGATCGCGCCGCACCATGAACGATTCGAGGATCCGATTCTATGCATATCAAATATGGCACCCTGGTCCTGGCAGCCGTGTTTCTGGCCAGTTGCGGCACCGGGCCGGCCCTGTCTCCGGATGCCGTCAGCCAGGCATCCGAGGCACCCGAACCGGCGCCGCAGGATGCGCCGCTGGGACGGCTTGACCCATCCATAGAGCCCATTCGTTACCGCCTGGACCTGACCATACTGCCTGATCAGCCGGACTATTCGGGCATCGTGGTGATCGACCTCAGGATCGCCCATCCGGTGAAAAAAATATTTCTGCATGGCAAAGACCTCCAGGTCACAGACGTGGAGATCACGACTTTCGAGGATATCAGCTACGCCGGACACTATGAGCAGGTCCATTCAACGGGTGTTGCCGGCATTACCTTTGACCGGCAGATTCCCGCGGGTACCGCCCGGTTGCGTTTGACTTACTCCGCCCGGTTCCCGAAAGGCGCCCAGGGGCTGTACCGGTCGACAGTCGCCGGCGAGTCCTACGCATTCACGCAATTTCAGCCCATCTCCGCGCGGCGGCTGTTCCCGGGTTTTGACGAGCCGGTATTCAAGACTCCCTACGATCTCACCGTCACCACCTACACCAGGAACACCGTCGTCACCAACGCCCCCGAGAAAAAGCGCACCCGGCTCGATGACGGCCTGACCCGGTTCGAATTCGTGACTACCCGCCCCTTGCCCAGCTACCTGCTGGCCTTTGCCGTTGGCCCGCTGGACATCGTGGACCGGGAACCCCTGCCTGCCAACGAAATTCGCCGCCGCCCCCTCCCGCTGCGAGGTGTCACCACCCGGGGTAACGGAACAAAAATACGTTTCGCTCTTGAAAATACCCGCCGCATCGTCAGCTACCTGGAACACTATTTCGCAGTGCCGTTTCCGTATCCCAAACTGGACCTGATCGCCTCTCCGGATTTCGGCACCTCGGCAATGGAAAACGCCGGCGCCATCATTTATGGCGACGCGCTGATACTGCTGGCAGAGAACGCACCGTTACAACAGCAAAGAACCCTGGGCTCGGTACATGCCCATGAACTCGCGCATCACTGGTTTGGCGACCTCGTTACGCCGAAATGGTGGGACGACATCTGGCTGAACGAATCCTTTGCAAGCTGGATGGGAAACAAGACCGCCAACGCATGGCGGCCCGAACTGGGCATCGGCATGGACACGCTGACCCAGGCCCTGGAAACGATGCAGATCGACAGCCTGGTCTCGGCCCGGCAGATTCGCCAGCCCATCGATCAAAGCCTGCAGATCGCCGGCTCCTTCGACGGCATTACCTACCGGAAAGGTGCCGGCGTACTGTCGATGTTTGAAAGCTATCTGGGCGAAAGCGGGTTCCGCGACGGGATACGGCTGCATATGCGGCGCTTCGAGCACCGCGTAGCGGATGTGGAAAACTTCATGTCGTCTCTGGCAAAGGGATCCGGGCGCCCGGATGTCGTGCCTGCCTTTCGCAGTTTTATCGACCAGCCGGGCGTGCCGATCGTCAGCGTGGCGGTCAATTGCGAAGCCAACCACGCCTCTTTGCTGGTCAGCCAGGCGCGCTATCTTCCTGCCGGGTCAAGAGGAAATGCTGACCAGATCTGGCAGATTCCCCTGTGTGTGCGCTCCAGCAGCAATGGCGTTGCGGTCAAACAGTGCAAGCTGGTCACGAAAAAAGTTTCCGAAATCCTGCTCGACCAGAGCCGCTGCCCGGATTTCGTCATGCCCAATGCAGACGGCGCGGGCTATTACCGCTTTGCGCTGGATGAAAAAGGATGGTCGGCACTGATCGAGCATTTCGATGAGCTGACGGAAAAAGAGGCCCTGACCCTTGCCGACAGTCTTTCTGCTGCCTACCGGGCCAACCGGCTGTCGACGCAGGCCTATATTGCCGCCGTTCGAATCATTGCCCGTGCCCCGTCAAGGCTGGTGGCAATGGCGCCCAGCCACGACCTGGTCATGATGCGTGACGATCTGGCGGCCACGGAAGCCGCTCGCCAGGGCGTTCAGGCGCTGATGACAACACTTTACCAACCCCGACTGGATGCCCTGGGTGCGCCGGTCAGTGAAGAAGAAGCCGTGGACCTCGCTGCGCTGGTCGATACGCAACTGGCAAAAACAGAGCTGGTCGGTTTCCTGGCGCTACAGGCCGGTAACCGGAGCCTGTTGTCCGACCTGGCCACCAGGGCAAAAGCCTATCTGGGATTCGGTCAGGCGCCGGATGAATCCGCCATCGACCCCGCACTGCTGGATACGGCCCTGCGCGCCGGCATGCTCGAGCTGGGAATGCCCTTCATGGAGGCGTTGTTTCAGCGCCTGCTGGCCAGCGACGATGCGCGGTTTCGCAGCCAGGCATCGAGCGCGCTTGGATTCACCGATGATCCGGCGGTCGGCCAAAGGGTTCGGGCCCTGGCGCTCGACGAACGCCTGCGCGCACGCGAAACCTCGAATATGATCAACGCACTGGCGCGCCGCCCCAGCCAGCGCCGGCAAACCTTCGACTGGTACCGGAAAAATATCGATGCCTACCAGAGCCGGATGCCGGCATTTACACATCGCTGGCAGTCACGGCTGGCCAGCGGCTTTTGCACGCTGGAAGAGCGCGACGAAGTCAGCGCTTTTTTCGCACCGCTGGTGGAAAAAATGCAGGGCGGCAAACGTACGCTGGCCGGAGTCATCGAGGAAATTGAGCTGTGTGCCGCACTGGCTGAACAGCGTCGTCGTGAAGTCAACGACTTTTTCGCAGCTGAACCGCGATAGAGCACGAAGCTTTGCACCTGAACAAAATGACCGGATTGTCGTAACCTGATATTTTATTAATTATCATTCTGAAATGGCACAAGCCATGTCCTTAATGAGCATCGCCGCACGGGTTGTTCTGTTGTCTTTGCCGTTGACAGCAACCTGGGCCAACCCGGGACCCGGGAAAGACGTCGCAGTTTCCATGTCGCCTCCCCGGCCCACCGGCATTGTTATGCCTGCTCCAAACAGCCGGCCCGGTCGATCCTACGATGAAACGTCGATTCTGGTGCGATTCAAGGCAGCTGCCCTCGAGAGCCGCCGCGCGGTAGCTCGGGCACAGATCAACGGCAACAGCGTGCGGGCCTATTCGATGGTCCCCGGTCTTGAGCGCATTCGTCTCGCTCCCGGTATGGATGTGACAAAGGCGCTTGCCATGCTGCGCCGGCTTCCCTTCGTCGCGTATGCGCATCCGAACTATGTCATCCGGCTCAGCCAGCAACTGCCCGACGATGCCTACTTTGGCGAACAATGGGCTTTGCACAACACCGGCCAGGGGAGCGGCTTCGGGATCTGGCCACCGGGCACGCCGGATGCCGATATCAACTGGCCTGAGGCCTGGTTGGCGGCAGCAGGTAACGGTTCGGTGGTGGCCATCCTCGACACGGGTATCGACTATCGGCATTCGGATCTTGGTCCCAATGTCTGGCAAAACAGCGCCGAAGTGAATGGTATCCCGGGTGTGGACGACGATGGCAACGGCTATGTCGACGATGTGCGCGGCTGGGACTTCGTCAATAACGACAACGACCCTCTGGACGGGCACGGGCACGGTACCCATGTGGCCGGTACCGTTGCGGCAGTGGTGAACAACGGCAATGGCGTCACCGGTGTGATGTGGACCGGCCAGGTTATGGCCCTGAAAGTCCTCGACGATCAGGGATTCGGTTTGCTCTCCGACGCGATCGAGGCGCTGGAATACGCCACCGCACAGGGTGTGCGGGTATCGAACAGCAGCTGGGGCTATTCGGCAATTGCACCGGCAGAACTGGCTGCTCACCAGGCGCTTTACGATGCCATCCAGGCGGCGGCGGCAGTGAACCATCTGTTTGTGGCCGCAGCAGGTAACGATTCGGTCGACACGGACAGCATGCCCCACTATCCATCCGCATTCGATCTGGACAACATTGTTTCTGTAGCTGCTACGGACAACAACGACCAGCTGGCGTGGTTTTCCGACTGGGGGCCGGTATCGGTCGATCTGGCGGCGCCCGGCCAGGATATCTTCAGCACCTTCAAGCTCGCTAACGGCACCGCCGATGACTACGCGTGGCTGAGCGGCACGTCCATGGCCAGTCCCCATGTCGCCGGAGTGGCCGGACTGTTGTTCGGGTTGCCGCCGTGCGGGAATTACCAGCAGGTGCGGAACCGGATCCTGAATACGGTACGCCCCCTCGGCGCGCTGTCCGGTCTCACGGTGACGGGCGGAACGCTCAATATCGATGCTGCGATGAGCGGCAGCCCGTGCGCACCGCCGGTCCCGCCGTTGACAATCGATACCACGGCTTTACCCAATACACGTACCGGCCTTGCCTACGCCGTACAGTTGACCGCCAGCGGCGGTTCACCACCCTATACGTGGTCGTCGATCAGCGGTGCGTTACCGTCGGGGCTGGCTCTGAGCAATACCGGGCTGATCAGCGGTTCGGTAACCGCACCGGTCCTGCTGTACAGGTTTTCGGTGCAGGTCACGGACAGCGCCAGCGCAACTGCAACCCAGGCACTGAGCATCACCGTGGTTCCGGCATTACCGGATTGCTACAACTGTCACGCCGCCGACAGCCGCTGAGACTGTTGGACGTACACCGGGTCAGGAAAGGATCCGGCTGATCAGCCCGTCTGTCACCCATTGCTTCAGAATCCCTGCACTGCGCGCCGGGACCGCCGGATCGGGATGCCAGCGAGACAAAGCAGTACACAGTTCGGAGAAATCCCGGTCGTTCAATGCACCGGTCAAAGCTGCGGCCTCATCGTCCGGCAACGACCGCCAGCACACCACCAGGTCCTTGCGCCAGACAACGACCGCAGTGCCCTCCTCCAGCCTCGCCGGTTCCGGTGGCTGCTCTTCGCTGTTGGCCGCGCGCCAGATATCGCAGACATTCCAGTGCAGCTCCAGCACCGACACCGATGGATGAAGTTCAAACTGCAGGCCAGGCCATGCGGTACCGGCAAGTTCCGCCAGCTGTCCGACTTCGACGATGTCCACGTCGGCGGCATCGAAGGCGGTGTCCCTGGCCCAGTCGAAGCGCGCCATATCCGCCCATTCCGGGTGATCCGGATAGCCGGATTCGATAAAACCCGCCAGCTGATCGCCAAACCAGCGTATCGAGGGCTGCCGGGAGGGATGCCCGTCGATATAGGCGTTACCGACTGCCTCGAACTGTGCATCGCTGAGCATGTGCCTGAGCCCTGGAAAATTGCTTTCCAGAACCTCGAGCAGGCGCAGCCGGTAGGCCTGATAGTAGACTTCCAGGCGCTGTTCGGCCGATCCCCGTGCAGAGCTGACCACATGCTCCAGGGCGATATCGCCGCCGTTCAATACGTAGCTTTGAAAGTCGGTCTGTATTTCGGGCAATCCGCTCATGCTGCAGCCTCGAGTACCTGTCCGGCCAGCCGCCTGGCAATCTCGAGCTCTGCGAGTAATTCCTCCAGCGGCGGAATATTGTCGTCACGCTCGATCATCGTGGCCACTTCGCCGAAACGCCGCACGGCCTGCCGATACAAATCCCAGACGGGGTCCGCCACGTCGTGATCGTGGGTATCGATAATCAGTTCGCCATTGTAACTGTGGCCGGCGAGATGAAACTGCTGTACACGATCGACGGGAATCCCGGCAAGGTAGTCCAGTGGATCGAACTCATGGTTGTGGCTGCTGACATAGATGTTGTTCACGTCCAGCAAAATCAGGCAGTCTGCCTGCTCCGCGACCGCGGCGAGAAATTCCCATTCGGTCATCTCGGAGGCCTGGTAGCTGACATAGCTGGAAACGTTTTCGATCAGCATCCGCCGGCCGAGAAAATCCTGGACCTGGCCGATACGCCCGGCGACATGACGAACGGTTTCATCCGTGTAGGGCAAGGGCATCAGGTCGTGCAGGTTGCGTCCATGAACGCCTGTCCAGCACAGGTGATCCGATATCCACTCCGGTTGAACACGTTCGATCAGCTTCTTCAGTTGCCCGAGGTAGTCCTGGTTCAAAGGCTGGGTACTGCCGATTGACATGGAGACACCATGCATCACCATCGGATAGTGTTCGCGAATTCTGTCCAGGTAGTAAAGCGGCTTGCCGCCGTCAACCATATAGTTTTCCGAGATCACCTCGAACCAGTCGACGGCAGGCCTTTCAGCCAGTACCTGCTGATAGTGATCGACGCGCAATCCCAGGCCAAAACCCAGTGATTGAGATCCGGTCGATCGATTGATTTGATTGCTGGAATCGGTCACAAAAAAATACCGGGCCACCTGTTCAAAAGTGGCCCGGTAGCTCCTCATTCATATCATGAAGATTTCAGTGTGCAGCGACTGTTATACAGCCTCGAACTTGCCGCCCTTTTCTTCACACTGCTTTTTGGTCAGAATTTCAAACCCCTGCCCTTTACAGGCATTCTGCCCTTTACAGGCGCTGTTGGCGGTTTTGCATGCACTGGTTCCCTTGCATGAATTGGAACCCATGCAGTGACCCGTTTCTTCGTCATGTGCGCTGGCAACCAGCGGCGCCAGTGCAAAAAGTGCTGCAGCCGCGGCCGCCATGCCTACTCCCGAAATACGCGCTATTGCGTCCATACATCAATCTCCGATTATTGGTTTACGAAAGACAGTCGGATTATGCCACCAGAAGATGGCATAACAACGAATAAGTGGACATGGTGAAGCAGGATTGGTTCCCAGCCGCCCTCGTTTTTACTGACTATTCCTTAACAAACAATCACTTGCTATTTTCCTATTTCACGATACCCAGCAACTCGACTTCAAAAGTCAGCGCTGCGCCGGCGGGAATAGGGCCGCTGCCACCGTCTCCGTAGGCGATATCCGGCGGACAGGTCAACCGGGCCTTGCCACCCACTTTCATCATCGCAATCCCCTCGGTCCAGCAGGGAATCACACTGGCCAGCGGTATCTCCAGCGGCTGCCCTCTGTCGACCGAGCTGTCGAAAACAGTGCCGTCCCGAAGGGTCCCGGTGTAGTGGGTCCTGACCACCGACTGCCGGGTCGGGGACTCTCCTTCACCGGCTGTCAGCTCCAGGTAGACCAGGCCGGAATCGGTCGTGATCGCACCCTCCTGAGCTGCCATCTTGGCGACGTATTGACTGGCCGCCTCCCGCTCCGGAGCGCTCTTGGAACGCTGCCGGGCAATCTGGATTTCCTGCAGTTTCTGCTGGTAGGTGAGATCGTCCAGTTGCTCCGCAGTACCCGCCAGCGACTCGCGAACGCCTCGTATGACCACTTCACTCTGCTCCGGGGTCAACTCCAGCCCGGAAAGGTTCTTGCCGATCAGCGTGCCGACATAGTAGTAAACCTTGTCACCCTCGCTAACGGGTTTCTGGTCCTCGCCCGTTACCGTGGCGCTTTGCCCCTGGGGCTGGCAACCGATGACAGTCATGGCAATCGTGGCCACGGCCACCAGCCTGATGGATGGGTTTAGGTTCATGCTATTTTCCTTGATCAGCTTTAGTTTTAAAGAATACTGCAGTGGCGGAGAGGGAGGGATTCGAACCCCCGGTCCGCTCACACGGACAACGGTTTTCAAGACCGCCGCATTCGACCGCTCTGCCACCTCTCCACATGCCCGGGCATGCTGTGTACATAATCGCAGGGAACTCAAGGGGACGTATTGTACGCACCCAGCCGCCGCTGTCGACACATCCGGTAGCGAAATTACTGCCTGGGGGCCTCCGCACGTGGTAAACTGGTCTTTGGATGATTGATCGACAGAATTGTCGCCGGAGTAACTGCATGCAAACGAATCGCCGATTTCAACATGGACGAGATGGCGTAACCACCCTTCCTCAAAGCGGTATCCAGGAGTCGCTGCTGTCGACTCACAAGGTCCTGCGCAACACCTATTTTCTGCTTTCGGCGACTTTGCTGTTCAGCGCCTTCACCGCGGCGCTCTCCATGGCCTATGCGGTGCCCTACCCGGGTCCGATTCTCACCCTGGTCGGCTATTTCGGGCTGCTGTTTCTGACCAGCAAATTCCGCAATTCCACGCTCGGACTGGTATTCGTCTTCGCGCTGACCGGCTTCATGGGCATGACACTCGGGCCGATTCTGAGTTTCTACATGGACACCATGTCGAACGGCGCAGAGCTCATCTTCACGGCACTGGGCGCAACCGGCCTGATGTTTTTCGGCCTGAGCGCCTATGTCCTGACTACCCGCAAGGACATGAGCTTCATGGGCGGCTTCCTGATGGTCGGCATGATCGGCCTGCTGGCCGTTATTCTGATCGGCCTGTTCGTCGATCTGTCCGCATTCCAGATGGCGCTGTCGACCGGCATAGTATTGCTGATGGGCGGCATGATCCTGTACCAGACCAGTGCCATCATCCACGGCGGCGAGCGGAACTACGTCATGGCGACGATTTCGTTATTCGTCAGCATCTTTAACATCTTTATCAATCTGCTGGCACTGCTGGGAATGGGTGGCGACGACTAAGCCGCTGCCGCGAACCGGTCCACCCATCGGGCCAGCCGTTCGTTGTGAATTCCATGTGTATGCCGGGCTGCTTCCTGGCTCAGGCTCCTGCCCAGCTCGGAGCGCTGCGCGCTGTCGAGCAGCAGCAGCCGGGCGGCCTGCGCACACAGGTTTTCGATTTCTTCGCTGCACGGCTCGACGACGCATCGCCCGGAAGCCTTTGCCAGCACTTCGCTGGCTCCTACAGCCGCTGAGGTGACGACCGGCACGCCCATGGCCATGCTTTCGAGGATGACCATTCCAAATTCTTCGTAACGGGCCGGAAACAACAGGATATCGAGCGCGGCAATATAGCTTTCCGGTGCAAAGGTCGAACATCGATAGATCGCATCTCCTGTGTGCAGCAACGGGTGCGTCCTGAGGGCTTCAGGACAGCTTCTGCCGCCCACTACCAGTGCGCTCAATCCCGGTATCGACTGTTTCAGTTGTCCGATACAGGCAAGAAACCGGTCCAGGCCGCGCTTGTAGAAGTCTCCCGATGTCACCAGCCCCACCAGCCTGACATCGTCCCCGATACCCAGCCGCGCACGCGTTTGCCGGCGCAGTTTCTCCCTGGCATCGAGATTGAAGCGGTCCGGATCGAAACCCGGATAAATAACAGCGATGCGCGCCTCCGGCAGCGCAAATGCATCGACCAGACCCCGCTTGACCAGTTCTGAATTGGCAACGATCAGATGATGGGCCGGCGTCCTCTCCCATAATCGCGCCAGTGTCTCCTGACCGGGTATGTAGGCATCGATACGATCTGCAAATTCGGGTGCGAGAAAGTTATGCACATAACTGATGTCTGCTGTTTCCAGCAACAGTTCGTGATCGATCAGGAGACCGGGACGCCGGGCGCGAAGCGCTTGAACTGTACCGGCAAAACT
>JAJRXW010000150.1 GCA_024276095.1 Gammaproteobacteria bacterium | reverse complement strand
GGTACGGCCGTTGGCATCGGCCACCCGAACCTGGTGACGATCAGCTACCTGGAACGCGAGCTGCCGAAGCTCAGGCAGGAGGGATTCCGCCTGGTGCCGATATCGGACCTGATCGCCGAGCAGTCGGAGGGCCTGTGAATACAATTTATATCAAGCAGCTGCTGATAGTCGGTATGGGCGGCTTCGTCGGTTCCGGCCTGAGATTCATGATCAGCGGATGGACGCAGCGCCTGGTGCCCGCAAGTGTATTTCCGTATGGCACACTGGCCGTCAATGTCATCGGCTGTCTTTTTATCGGCCTGCTTGGCGGGCTGGCCGAGTACCGCGGCGTTCTCGACCCGGGCCAGCGACTGTTCCTGATGATCGGCGTGCTGGGCGGTTTTACGACTTTCTCGACCTTCGCCTTCGAGACACTGATGCTGCTGGAGAATACGGAGCTGTTAAGAGCATTCATCAATATTTTTCTGCAGCTGTTTCTGGGGCTGGTGGCCGCCTACGCCGGATACGTAGGCGCTCGATACATCTAGAGGTGATCCATGATACTTCCCGAGCAAGGACACTTGATCAGAATTTTCATTGGTGAAAACGATCAGCACGAGGGCATGCCGCTGTATGAGTGGATCGTTCGGGAGGCCCGGGAACAGGGACTGGCCGGTGCAACGGTACTCAGGGGGCTGGAAGGATTTGGCGCGCACAGCCGGCTGCACACGGCGAAGGTACTGAGGCTGTCTTCCGATTTGCCGATCGTTGTGGAAATCGTTGACACGCGGTAAAAAATCGACGCTTTCATGCCGGCTCTCGATGCGGCGATGGGCGAAGGGCTGGTCACGCTGGAGAAAGTACAAATCCGGCTGTACCGGGGCGGAGCATAGCTTATCAAACCGCGTTCGACGTTCGCGGTATCCGGCCAGGGGACCTATTGCCTGCTGCTCGAACCGCACGAGTCCGGGATCAGCATCGACATCGGTGCAAAGGGGCCGCTGCAGATCCGCCCAAGGCGCTACATTTACCTCGGCAGCGCCCAGGGCGCCGGCGGAACGGCGGCCCGGCTGAAGCACCACCTGCGCCTGAGCCAGAAGCCGCACTGGCACCTGGACTATTTGCGCCCCTATTGCGACATACGCGGGTGCTGGATTCGCTACGGCCGCCGCAACCTGGAACATGCCTGGAGCGAACAGCTGCTGGCATTGCCCGAGGCCGAAGTACCAATGCCGGGTTTCGGCGCCTCGGATTGCCGGTGTCTCACGCACCTGGTGTCTTTACCGCAGCGTATGGCCGTTCGAGCCATCGGCATTGCATTGATGTCTGTCGATGCATGCGGCACGGTGCATTATCTTTCCAGACAACAACTGGCCGTAATGGCCGGCCTGCACTGATCGAAGACCTGTGATTATCCGGGCACAGTGCCACTGCGGCAATATCGAAGTACGGTTCAAGACGGGCAGAAGTCCGCAGGACCTGAATCCGAGAACCTGTCCCTGCCGTTTCTGCACCATGCATGGAGCGAGTTATCTGTCCGATGCGCAGGGAGCAGCGTCGATCGGCATCAGGGACAGCGACCAGCTGCTGCGTTACCGGTTCGGCGAGAACAGTTCAGACTTTCTGATCTGCAAACGCTGCGGTATTTATGTGGCCGCCATCATCGAGGAACAGGGCCGGTGCTGGAGTGCGCTGAATCTCAGGCTGACGAATTATCGCGACCTGGAAGCACCGCAGGTCAGGCGATGGCGGGACCAGTCTCGTCGGGAGCGCATCGAGTTTCGAAAAGCGGTCTGGGCGCCGACCGTCATGAATCTCCACGACTGACACCGTTTCGGTGTATTCCAGCCGCTCCGGCGGGGTTTGATAACCGGTTACTGGCTTTTGGTTCCGCATCTGTTATAGTCCGTCGCGTTCTGGCGCACTTCGGTCTGCGCCATATGTTCCAGCCCAGCAATTCCGCGGGCAACGGAGCTTTCTGATTTTTCCAGCCTGGACCGAACCCGTGCGGCATATGTTCGCCTTTGGGTCAGGCGATTCTGGAGTACACAAACACATGTTATTTGAAAAACTCGGCCTGTCGGCCGAATTGCTGCGCGCGATTGAAAAACAGGGCTACCTCAAGGCAACCCCGATCCAGCAGCAGGCGATACCGCTTATTCTCGAAGGCCGCGACGTTCTCGCCGGGGCCCAGACCGGCACCGGCAAAACAGCCGGCTTTACGTTGCCGCTGTTACAGCAACTGCAAATGCGACCTTCCGAGGGGCGGCGCGGATGCGTCAGGGCGCTGATTCTTGTCCCGACGCGCGAGCTTGCCGCACAGGTTCGTCAAAGCGTTCTTACCTACGGCAGTTTTCTGCCGTTCAGGACCATGGAAATATTTGGCGGTGTCAGTATCAATCCGCAAATCTCAAAATTACGAAAGGGTGTCGATATCGTGGTCGCGACACCCGGCCGATTGCTCGATCATGTCCAGCAAAGAACGATTGACCTGTCCAGTGTCGAAACACTCGTTCTGGACGAAGCGGATCGCATGCTCGATATGGGGTTTATCCGCGACATCCGTAAAATTCTCAGTACATTGCCGAAGCAGCGCCAGAATCTGTTGTTTTCAGCGACCTTTTCAAAAGAAATCAGGCGCCTTGCGGCTGATTTCCTGCATGCTCCGACTGAGATTCAGGTAGCTCCCCGAAATACGACGGCAGATCGCGTCAGCCAGGTTGTGTATCCGGTCGACAAGCGCCGCAAACGCGAACTGCTCTCGCACCGCATCGGTGTGGAGAACTGGCGACAGGTACTGGTTTTCACGCGCACCAAGCATGGCGCCAATCGGCTTGCCGAACAGCTGTCGGATGACGGCATCAGGGCGGTGGCGATCCACGGCAATAAATCGCAGGCGGCGCGAACCAAAGCGCTGGCGGATTTCAAGGCCGGTAAAGTCCGGGTACTGGTTGCGACGGATATTGCAGCGCGCGGTCTGGATATCGAACGGCTGCCGCACGTCGTAAACTACGAATTGCCCAATGTTCCGGAGGACTACGTGCATCGCATCGGGCGTACTGCGCGCGCCGGCCAGGAAGGACAGGCGGTATCCCTGGTCTGTATCGATGAACTCAAGCTGCTGCGCGACATCGAACGTATACTCAAGGGCAGGATAGAACAGGAGATCATTCCGGGTTACGAGCCGGACCCGCGCATCAAGGCGGAGCCGATTCTCCAGGGCCGTTCGCAGCGTTCCGCCGGGCATAACGGCGGAGGACGAAATACCGGTGGCCGCAAGAAAAAGAGAACCGGGCCTTCCCACAGTCATGACGCCCGCAGCGCGCAGGGGAACCGCTCTTCCGGTCGCCGGCGGCGCGCAGGATAAGCCGTGATCGGGCTGTTTCTGGCCGGCGAGGTATTAAGCCCCCTGAAAAAGGGTATACTTCGCGGCCCTTACATCGTTTCTGTCGAGTCTGCGGGCATCGTGCCTACATCCTCTTGAGCGGTTATCGAACCTTTAGGAGGTATCATGGGTAGGAAACTTTACGTCGGCAATTTGCCGTATTCAGCTAACCAGCAAACGCTGGAAGAGGCATTCAGCCAGTGCGGCACCGTTGATTCGGTCAATGTGATCACGGATCGCGATACCGGCCAGAGCAAGGGTTTTGCTTTCGTCGAAATGTCGCGCGACGGCGAGGCTCAAAAGGCCATCCAGGAGCTTAATGGCACCAGCATGGAAGGCCGTGAAATCAAGGTCAACGAAGCCAAGCCGAAAGCACCGCGCGGCAACCGCGGCGGTGGTGGCGGCGGCTACGGTGGAGATCGCTGGTAGCGGCTTTCTCCAGGGCATCGATTCGGGCCGCCGCAATAACGGCCGGCCTGGAATCGAGCTCCGGCACAGAACAGGGAACCCGGCTTCGCGCCGGGTTTTTTGTATCGGGGCCGTGCGCAATAACAGTGCCCGGTGTCGCTTTCATTACTGCAACAGCAAATATCCGCCGGTGCCAATCATCAGGAAACCGGAAATACGATTGACCAGGTAGCTCCAGGGGCCGAGCTTCTCAAGCAGTACAAACACCGCCAGGCCGATTATCCAGACCAGGTTCATGATGCCGCCGACAAACAGCAGCGCCATCAGCAACCAGCAGCATCCAAGACAATACAGGCCATGCTCCAGCCCCATGCGCAATGCCCCCGAGTGCCCGGCGCGCCAATGATGCGAGAGGAATGCCACCGGCGAACGGCAATGTTGCAGGCAGGTGTGTTTCAGCGCAGAGAGCTGATAGAAGCCGGCCGCCAGCAGGAAAAGCGCTGACAATACCGTGCTGGTACTCCACATCATCATGGCGTGCATCAGCCCGGCCCGTTCAAACAACCACTGCAGGGCTGTTGCCGTCAGGCTGAATGCCAGCCAGACCAGCAGGTATCCGCAGACGAACGTGGCCGTTGGAGCAGCGGAATTTTGCGCCTGAGCAGGTTCACGCCCGGGCCTCTCCCGGTCTTTCTTTTGGGCATGGCGGTGGACCCTGGCATAGAGCAGAATTGTCGGTGCAGCGCTGGGCACCATCATGGCAATCATCATGACCCACCACATGAGCGTCATGATGATCCAGTAGGACACATTCCACTTTGCCGCCGCGGTGCCCGAATATACCGGTGGCGGAAACTGCCATGTCGTCATGGCAGCAGTGCTCATTCCGGTTCCGGCCCCGATGAGAATGTACAGCCAGCCCAGCAGGCAGATCAGGATCAGACCGGCGCCGATAATCAGCCGGTCACGACGAAGCAGGGCCTCGGTCGCGGTTACCCGGGACATCGTTGGCCGATCAGGCTGCCGCGCTTTTTATCACGCCGTGGTTGTTCAGGTGAATATGCGCAAACTGCGCGTACCGGTCCTTGAACGACATTTCAATAGGTCCGGTCGATTGAAAAGTGGAACTGCCCATTTCGGCGATGGTGTATTCAAAACCGTCCGGCAAGTCGATACGCGCGCGTTGTGGATCGCCGGTGACCGGGTTGCGAATGGGCTCACCGGAACACTCGGCGAAGCCTTCCACGAACACCCGTCCAACCCGGGCCTCTACATCGATCTCGATTTCTATCGGTTTGAAAACCGTTTCAAACACCTGATCCAGGGTTGCTGCGAAAACGTTCCACACCGTAGCGCCGGGATCGGTTTCCTCGCCGCCGAAAATCGTCAGCAGTGCCTGGCGTTGCGCCTCGTTTGCCCGCTCATCGATGATATTGAAGGCCTTGCCGCCGCCCTCGTGAATGGCGCCGGGCCACGACAGAATTCCGACCGCGCGCAAACCGTCCAGTTGCGTGTCACCGAAATGTCCCCGCTTGACCTGGAAACCGACCACTGCCTCGCAGTTGCCGTGAGTCGGCAGTGCGCTGAACTGGCAGGGACAGCCGTACGCGCAGTTGCAGCTTCCAAACTCGTCTGCCTGTATTTCCCAAGGTATCATCGCTGTGCTCCCCGTATTGTTGTTTGGTTGTTGTTCGGACAGCTGTCCAGACTGTCCAGGCCCGGTAAGTGCGCTCAGCACTCTATCATGCCGGCTGAACCAATGTCAGCGCCTGGAAACCGAAGGCCGCGCAATGCCGCGGCGCGCTGTTGCCGGCAACGCCGTGCGGGTCGTCGGCCGATCCGGGAGATTCAGGCAGAACTGCCTCAGGCCGTGTCGTTCAGGGCCTGGCGAATTTTGTCTGCATGGCGTTCGAGCAGCTCCGAATCCGCCATGTTGCGGGAATGTCCACGCAAGGGCTGGTTCTCGTAGCGCGGCACAATGTGCATGTGAAAATGAAATACCGTCTGGCCGGCCGCCGTTCCGTTGAACTGTTGCAGCAACATGCCATCGGGTGAGAACGCGGCCTGGATTGCACGGGCAACCCGCTGCGTCGACAGAATGACTGCTGTCGCACTGTCAGGGTCGAGATCGAACAGATTCTCGGCCGGCGATTTGGGTAGGACCAGGGTATGGCCGTCGGATTGCGGCATGATGTCGAGCATCGCAAAGGTCCGGTCGTCTTCGTAAACGCGATAGGCCGGGATTTCACCACGCAGGATTTTTGCGAAAATATTCGTATCGTCGTACGCCATCATTACCTCTCCTGTGCTAGTTTACGGTTACCGCGTATTTCTTCAGTCAGGAGCACAGACAGTGTCCGAAGCACTATTGCAATCCGAAGACAACCACTGCTTCGTCTGTGGCCCTGATAACCCGATTGGCCTGAGGCTGAAGTTCCGGATGGAGGGCGATCTTTGCCTCTCCGAATTTACACCGGGCGAACATCATGCCGGCTACGCCAATCAAACTCATGGCGGCATGATATTTTGCGCGCTCGATGATGTGATGGCCAACTGGATGTATCTTCAGGGCGAGACAGCACATACGGCGAAGTGCGAGATACGTTACCGCAGGCCGCTGGAACTCGGCAAAACGATTCTGCTCGAAGGCAGGCAGGTGAAACGTAAGGGGCGCCTGGCCCTGATGGAATCTTCCGCTGTTCAGGCTGACAACGGCACGGTCATTGCAAATGCCACGGCGAGTTTCATGATCGTAACCGGCGGCTGATTCGATCAGACCATCTCAGGCGGCGGGGACTCGCAGGCCGCAAATTCGTAATTGCCGGTGCCCTCGCGAAGCGGTGCGACATCGTTCACATACTCTTCGTCATTGAGAAAGCCGTCGAGATGCTCCATCGACGGAAACTCGGCGATGATGATGAATTTGCCCTTGAACTGCTCGCCTTTTATGACCTTTGCCGGAAGTCCGCGAACAATGTACTTGCCGCCATGATCGTGCAGGATTTCTGCTGATCGTTCTGCGTATCGTTTAAAATTTTCGGTCATGTTGGTGACTTCAGCCTGGGCGACGAGATAAGCTGCCATAAATTCTCTCCTGCGAATATCGGTATGTTTGACGTGGAAGTTTACTATGCCGGCCCGGAGGCATCGGAGATGCCTGTGCGATACAACCGCCAGGCGACCCAGGCCACGATCACCAGGCCGAGCGTGCCGCCGATTCGCCATGCCTGGGGAACGGCAAACAGTTCCGAATCGCCGGTCATTACGATAGGAATGGCCATCAGGATGCCGACCAGGGCTTCACCGGTAATCAGTCCCGCGGCGAACAGCATGCCGAACCCTGTGCTGGTTGACCGGCCGGTATATTTGCCGACCAGGTGAGCGATCAGTCCGCCGGCAAGAATCGGTACGGCCAGTTCCAGGGGCAGATAGATGCCCACCGCAACCGCAAGCACCGGCGCTCTGAAAGAACTGCCGCGTGATCGCAGCCATTCGTCCCAGCCGATGATCGCGACACCAATTCCTGCCCCGATGCCGACCATGGTCCAGGGCAGGCCGCCGGATATGACGCCCCGTGCGACGGATGCCATCAACGTGGCCTGTGGCGCAAGCAGTGAATCGGGCCTTTCTGCCGTCGGCACGCCGATACCGTAGGCCTGCAGCAACAGGTTCAGTATCGGCGCCATCAGCAGAACGGATGACAGCACTCCTACCACCTGCATCAGTTGCTGTTTCCAGGGGGTAGCGCCGACGATATAACCCGCTTTGAGGTCCTGCATGTTGTCCCCGGCGATGGCAGCGGCACTGCACACTACAGCGCCAATCAGTATGGCTGCCGCCGGCCCGACGTTACTCTCGCCCATCAGCCACAACAGCAACAGCGAGGCAAATAAAATGGTGGCGATGGTAATACCGGAGATCGGGTTGTTGGACGACCCCACCATGCCGGCCATGTAAGCAGCTACCGCGGAAAACAGAAAGCCGGTGACGACCATGATTACGGTCATCAGCAGCCCGATCGCCAGGCTATCGACGATAGACTGGTAGAGGAAAAAAATGGGGATGATGAATACGGCGATTCCGATCAGCACCAGCCGCATGGGCGTATCACGATCCGTTTCGGGAATATCGGCACTGGCTGTGTTGGCATGCCTGTGCAGCCCGGCCATGATTCCGGAAAACAGGGAAGCTCGCATCGAGATCAGCGCCCAGATACCGCCCACCAGCATGGCGCCGACACCCAGGTAGCGAATCTTCGTTGACCAGATTTCAAAAGCCAGGTCAGCTGCCGGCATGCCGGCAGAGAACAGTCCGGAAAGAACCGGGTCCGATGCCAGTGCAAAATGGCTGTAGATCGGAATGGCGACATACCAGGAGATCGCGCCGCCGAGAAAAATCAGGATGGCAATATTCAGACCGACGATGTAGCCCACGGCCAGCAACGCCGGTGACAGGTTCGTGCCGACATAGGCGATGGTGCTCTTGCCGAGATAGGCGGCAGCCTGGGTAGATCCCGGCCACAGGCTGAGTCCGGTTTCGGCAAACTTGACCAGTGCGCCGGTGATACCGGCAATCGAAAGGTAACGCAGTCCTTTGCCGGGGTTCTCGCCGATCTTCAGCACTTCCGCAGTCGCCGTACCTTCCGGAAACATGAGCTTTTGCTCGACAATCAGCGAACGACGCAGGGGAATGGTGAACAAAACGCCCAGCAGGCCTCCGATACCGGCGATGGCCGTTACCCACCAGTAGTCGAATACTTTCCAGTAGCCGAGAATGACCAGCGCAGGAATCGTAAAGATGACACCCGCCGCAATGGATTCTCCGGCGGATGCCGTTGTTTGAACGATGTTGTTTTCGAGAATATTGGATTCCCGGAACAGCCGCAGCAGCCCCATGGAAATTACAGCAGCCGGGATGGATGCCGATACCGTCATACCGGCAAACAGGCCAAGATAGGCATTGGCGCCGGCCAGTACTGCAGACAGGACAATACCCAACAGCACTGCCTTGACAGTGAGTTGGGGCAGGCTGTGTACCGATCGGACCGTCTCTGCTCCCATTACTCGATACCCCCCATCAGTTTCTTGATCGGCCGGCTGAAAACCAGCAACAGCAGTCCGGACCCAACCGTTGTCATGACAATTTGCAGATACAGGCCCGGCATGTCCGCAATGGCTTCGCTGTGGAACCCGCCGGCGATTAACCCTGCCACGAGGTTGCCCATCGCAGTGCCTAGGAACCAGATGCCCATCATCTGGCCGACATAGCGTCGCGGTGCCAGCTTCGTGGTTGCGCTCAGGCCGACCGGGCTTAGCGCCAGTTCCCCCATGGTGTGCAGCAGATAGGTCAGTATCAGCCAGGTAGGCAGAACGGTGTTGCCCGCAACGACGAGCTTTGCTGCGCCAATCATCACGACGAAACCGAGCCCCATGATGATCAGCCCGAGGCCGAACTTGGCAGGCGTCGAAGGGGCCATCTGGCGCCTTGCCAGGGCCGTCCACATCGCCGCATACAGCGGCGCGAGAATGATGATAAATGTCGGGTTCAGGCTTTGAAACCAGCCCGTCGGAATTTCGAATCCTCCAAATACGCGTTGCGTGTATCGCTCTGCGAACAGTGTGAGCGACGAACCCGTTTGTTCGAAACCCGCCCAGAACATGGCGGTGCCGAAAAACAGCACAATGATCACGACCAGCCTTTTCTTCTCGACGGTATTCAGGCCGCCGAATGCAAACAGGTAAGTAAAGTAACCGACGGCAAGTACCGCGATGCCGATGGTTGTTTGCCCTGCGAGCACCAGCGGGTCAACTGTGAAAACCCCGGCCATTAACAGCCCCACGAATCCGGCAAACAGCGCCAGCAGGCCGATCAGCCAGCGCCAGCAAACCTGCATGCGCCTGCGGTCTTCCGGTATCGACGCATCCAGGCTGGGCGCCCGGCCCGCGTCGCCCAGGCGGCTCAGCGACCAGCGAAACTGTACCAGCCCCAGCAGCATCCCTACGCCGGCCGCGGCGAAACCGTAGTGCCAGCCGAACGATTCGCTTTCGCCGAGCGTGCTGCAAATCAGCGGTCCTATCGCGGCGCCGATGTTGATGCCCATATAGAAAATAGTGAATCCGGCATCGCGCCGCGGATCGTCGGCCCGATAGAGTTCTCCGACCACTGCGCTGATATTCGGTTTGAGTAATCCCGTGCCCAATACGACAAAAATCAGGCCCAGGAAAAAAGCATAAACGGATGGAATCGCGAGCGTAAAATGCCCCAGCATAATGATAATGCCGCCATACCAGATTGACCGCTGCGCTCCCAGCAGCCGGTCCGCAACCCAGCCGCCCGGCAGCGCGACGATATAGACAGCAGCGGTGTAGAGACCATAGATTGCGGTAGCCGTTTTGTCGTCCAGCCCAAGGCCCCCGTCGGCAACCGACTCCACAAGAAAAAGTACCAGCAGCGCACGCATTCCGTAGTAGCTGAATCGCTCCCACATTTCGGTGAAAAACAGCGTGCTTAAACCGGCTGGATGGCCGTTACGGACCGACGGGTCCGAACTAGTGTCGATACTCATCTGTTATTGCCTTTGTTCTAGGGGGAGTCGTTGCTGACTGCCGGGTCTTCGGCCTTGCCGGGGAATACGATTTTCGACATCAGTATTCCGGCTTCGTAGAGCAGGTAGACAGGAATGGCCAGCAGGGTTTGCGAAATAAAATCGGGCGGTGTCAGCAGCATGCCGACCACGAAACTGCCGAGGAATACATAGGGACGTTTGGCTGCAAGCGCCTTGGCACTGACCAGCCCGCTGCCGACCAGCATGACCGTTGCAATGGGCACTTCAAAGGCGATACCGAAGGCGAAAAAAATGACCAGCACAAAGTCGAGGTAACTGCTGATATCCGTCATCACCGAAACGCCTTCCGGAGCAACGGCGGTGAAAAAACCGAACATCAGCGGAAATACCACAAAATAGGCGAAAGCAGCGCCCAGGTAGAAAAGCAGTACGCTGGACGTTACCAGCGGTACCGCAAAACGCTTTTCCTTGCGGTACAGACCCGGTGCGACAAAAGCCCAGATCTGATAGATCACCATGGGCATGGCAACGAACAGGGCGACAAACAGCGTTGTTTTGAATGGCGTAAGAAAAGGCGCCGCTACCTGTGTGGCGATCATCGTCGACTGGTCGGGCAACTGTTGCATCAACGGCTGCGCAACGGCTGTAAAAATCTCCTGGGAAAACGGCATCAGGGCAAGAAATACGATCAGTATCGACGCCGACGCTTTGAGCAGCCTGGAGCGCAGCTCGACCAGGTGTGAAACCAGCGTCTCCTCTTCCAGTGCTTCTTCTGGCTCTTCCGGGACGCTATTGGCCATGTGCCGATTGATCTTTGGTTGCTGACGAATCGCCCGAATCGTCAGCATCGTTTTCGTTCATGGTCGAGGGTTTCAGGTCATCGATACCCGGTCGGCTGTAGGTCGGTGGAGGGCCCGGCCGGTCAGGGTCGGCTATCGACTGAAGATCTACGTCCAGTTCGTCGCGAAGCTGGGCCGAGACCGAGCGGGCCATGCGCCGGGCCTTTCCGATCCATGTGCCCAGCTGCGTGACCACGCGCGGCAGTCGCTCCGGCCCGAGGACCATCAATCCCAGGCCGAACAACAGGATCAGTTCCTGGAATCCGATATCAAACATAGCGCGTAGTTGAACTCTGTCCGGGCGAAAACTCAGGATGAATGATTATGATCCGCTTCTTTGCGTTCCGCGGTGTCATGTGCATCGTCAAACTCCGCGTCAGGCTCATTGAGTTTTCTCTGCGCATCAGCGTCAGGCTGATCCGCATCGGAAACAGCCTTGCGAAAACTTTTCAAAGCGCCGCCAAGATCGGACCCCATCCCTTTTAACCGCTTGGTGCCGAATATCAACACGACGATTACCAGCACGATCAGTAATTGCCAAATACTTATTCCGCCAAGTCCCATAAGTGTTTACTCCATTATTTGATGTCCGCCACTCCTGTGTCGGTACAGGGCCTATGATACGGCAAAACAGAGCATATTCCGGTGCGCTAATTGTCGATTTTCAGCCTGTTTGGAACATACCGCAGCGCTGCGAAAGTGGGCGGTCATGGATCGGGTCGCACCCTGAGCCAGAAGGTCACGGGCCCCTGGTTGGTAAGCGCAACGTCCATATTGGCGCCGAACCGGCCGGTCGCGATGCGCGGATGCTGGCGGGTCAGGGCTTCTACCAGGTGGTTGAACATTGCCAGGCCATGCGCCGGTTCAGCGGCCCGGGAAAACCCGGGCCGGTTACCGCTGCTGGTGTCGGCAGCCAGCGTGAACTGCGGAACAATCAACAGATCTCCGTCGATCTTGGCCAGATTAAGGTTCATTTTGCCGTGATCGTCTTCGAAAACCCGATAAGAGAGTAACCGGTCCGCCAGCCGTTCGGCCTGTTGCCGTTCATCGCCGCGCTCCACGGCAGCGAGCACCAGCAGGCCACGCCCGATGGTCGCAATGGTTTGGCCTTCGATACTGACGCTGGCCTCGGAAACCCGCTGCAATAAACCGATCATTTGCCCGCCGTTGCTGAATTGTCGAGCCAGCGATTTTAACAGCGATCTTCGCCGGCAATGGAAACTGCTTCTATTCCCACTTTATATGAAATATATCGCAGATATTGGCCAGCTCTCCCCACGTTATAGAGATTTCTTAAATTGTGGGAATATCTATCAATATAATACCGATATCATCCGCATTGTGGATTATCGCCAAATAGCAGGATTCTCGCTCACACCGTTGGAATGAATCGACAGCCAGACTACTATGGCCCGTCGCAGGAGGCTTCGTCACAAGGGGCCCAAAGCCGGATTGCCAGGAGGGCCCATGAAAAGAAGAGATGTACTGACCGCTGCAGGTGCCCTGGCACTGACAGGTTGTGCCAGCGAAGTTTCGGAGTGTCAGTCATCCGCGGGCGGGGACAAGCAGTTCAACTGGAAAATGGTGACCTCCTGGCCGCCGAATCTGCCCGGCTTGGGTACCGGCGCGACAAAGCTGGCGGAAAATATTGAAGCAGCCTCCGGTGGTCGCATTCGTATCAAGGTCTATGCGGCCGGAGAGCTGGTACCCGCCTTTGAAGTGTTTGGCGCCGTTTCCGAGGGTACGGTAGAGATGGGGCACAGCGCCGCTTATTATTGGCGGGGAAAGTCGGAAGCAACCCAGTTTTTTACCGCCATCCCCTTCGGCATGAATGTCATGGAGATGAATGCCTGGCTCTACTATGGCGGCGGACTGGAGTTATACCGAGAGCTGTACGAGCCGTTTAACCTGATGCCCTTTCCGGCCGGCAACACCGGCATCCAGATGGGCGGATGGTTCAACCGGGAGATCAACACGCTGGCCGATCTCAAGGGCCTGAAAATGCGCATTCCCGGACTGGGCGGCGAAGTCCTCAGGCGCGCCGGCGGAACGCCGGTTGCCCTGCCCGGCGCAGAAATTTTCACCGCCCTGCAGACCGGCAGTATCGACGCGGCCGAGTGGAACGGGCCGTACAACGATCTGACTTTCGGCCTGCACAAGGCGGCCCGTTACTATTATTATCCGGGCTGGCACGAACCCGGCCCGGTGCTAGAGTGCATCATCAATCGCGAGGCCTGGGCGGGACTGCCTGCTGATCTGCAAACCATCGTGGCAATAGCCTGCAGCGCACTGAACGATCAGATGACGGCGGAATACGCAGCTCGCAACGCTTTGAATCTCCGCCAGATCAAGCAGGAAGGCAAGGTAGAGATTCGCCCGTTTCCCGATGATGTGCTCAGTGAGCTGCACCGTATTACCGGCGAGGTCTACGATGAACTGGCGGCGAACGATCAAACCGTGGCAATAATTCTTGAGTCTTTTTCGACGTTCAAAGAAACCATTGGTGAATGGACGGCGATTTCCCAGCAGGCCTACCTGAACACCCGCAACCTGTGATGCACTCCCGGCATATATTCCGCGTGCTGCTGGTGGTTGTCGCTTTGCAGACGGCCGCCTGCGGCGGCGACGGTCCCGCGGGCAGCTCCGAATCGATCGCCGGGCTGAAAGTCTATCGCCATGCGATGGACCAGGCGCCGAGTACCCTCGACCCGGTACAGGCTTCCAATATCTACGCCAATCACGTTGCGCTCAACGCCTACGATACGCTGTTTTCATACAAGTACCTGGCCCGGCCCTATACGCTGAAGCCGAATCTTGCCGCCGGTTTTCCGGAGATTTCAGAAGACGAACTGACTTACACTATACGTATCAAGCAGGGTGTGCGGTTTGTCGACGATCCGGCATTTCCCGACGGCAAGGGCCGGGAGCTGGTCGCGTCGGATTTTGTGTACTCGATCAAGCGCCAGTTCGATCCGGCGCAGCTGCCCAACGGCACATGGCTGTGGATCGGCAGGATCGTCGGTCTCGACGCATGGAAAGAGGCCGGCTCCGACTATTCTGTCGAAGTGGAGGGTTTGCGGGCGCTCGATGACTACACGATCAGGATCGAGCTCAAACGTCCCTACCCGCAGTTGCTCGACACCTTTGCCCAGGGTTACTCTGCAATAGTCCCGCGTGAGGCGGTTGAATACTACGGCAAGGAGTTCGCGTCACACCCGGTCGGGTCGGGGCCGTTCAAGGTGATTTCCTACGACACCGCGAAAATCGTATTCGAACGCAACAAGTACTATCGCCAGGAACCGGTCGATATCTGGTATGAGGGTTACGATCCGGAAACCCAGGCTTATACGGGTGTCGAAGCCATCGATGGCCGTTCGCCGCCTTTTATCGACCGCCTGGAAATCGACTTTATCGGCGAGGATGCCGCCAGATGGAATTCATTTACCAAAGGCAACGAAGTTCAGTTTACCGTGTTGCCCAACGAGCAGGTCGACCAGGTACTTTCTTCGAAGCACCCGGTTACGTTCAAGCCGGAATACGCCGAAAAATATAACGGCTACGATGTCGTGGAAGCCGGCTTCGTTTTCAACGCATTTAACATGGATCATCCGGAGTTCGGTTATCGCGACGATCCGGTGGAGGACCACCGCAACAAGCTGCTGCGTTGTGCGCTGATCAAAGCCTGGGACTGGCAGGCGCGTAACGAGAGTTTCTACTTCGGTCTGGCAAAGATCTACCCGGGCATTATTCCCCCGGTCGTGCCCGAGTACGATCCTGACCTGTCCAGGGACAGCGTAATCCGTGACGTTGCGGAGTCAAAACGACTGCTGGCGGAAGGCGGCTGGACAAAAGAGAACCTGCCGGAATTCGTTTACGGCAGTACTTCCGGCATCAAGACCCGGCTGTTTTTCGAGCAGATTCGTTCCTGGTTCAAGGAAGTCGGTTACCCGCCCGAAAAAATGAAGCACAAGCAATATGCGACGTTCGGCGATTTGAGCAAAGCGTGGCGCAACAGCGAACTGCCCTATGTTGCCAAGGCATGGGGGCTGGATTACCCGGATGCGGAAAATACCCTGCAGCTGTTCTACGGGCCCAACGGTACGCCGGGATCGAACGATGCCAACTACAAAAACCCGCAATACGATGCATTATATGAACAATCCGCCGTGATGCGGTCATCACCGGAGCGCACGCGTATCTACCGGAAGATGAATCGCCTGGTCATCGACGATTGCGTTGCGCAAACCGGCCTGTCACGCACCCGGATTTTCATGTGGCACAAGAATGTGATTGCATTGCCGGATCGGCAAATCGTCGGCGGTTTTTTTCTCAAGTATGTCGATCTGAAAACAGATGACGCAGACCAGGCACAGGTAAACTGAAACCGTGGAAACACTGCAATATATCCTGCGTAAGCTGCTCACGGGAATCCCGCTGTTGCTGGGCGTGACGTTCATCAGTTTCCTGCTGATGGTGTACTTCGGCCCGGACAAGACTTATGAACTGCTGGGCAAGAGCGCGACGCCGGAGCAGATTGAAGAGGTTCGCCATCAGCTTGGCTACGACCGCCCGTTTATCGCCCGTTATGGGCAGTATCTGAAAGAACTGGCCACAATGGATTTTGGCCACTCCGATTCCACCGGAGAGCCGGTCAGCGGGCTGCTGTCCCGGACCATACCCATCTCGCTGGCACTGATTACACCCGGATTCGTACTCGGTAACCTGATTGCCGTGCTGCTGGCACTGGTCGCGGCCTACCACCGAAGTTCATGGGTTGACCGGTTCATCATGGGCTTTTCTGTCGTCGGCATGAGCATCAGTTTTCTGATCGCCATCATCGGTTTCCAGATCCTGCTTTCTTCGAGCTACGGCCTGAACATGTTCCCGGTGCGGGGCTGGAACATGAGTACCGTCGGTAACTATCTGAGCTACGTTACCGTGCCGACACTGGCCACCGTGTTCGTGTCGCTTGGCTACAATACCCGCTTCTATCGTGCCGTGATCGTCGAGGAAATGACCCGCGATCACGTCCGCACTGCCAGGGCATTCGGTATTCCGCCGGCCAGGATTTTCTACAAGAATATTCTGAAAAACAGCATGATTCCGATCATCACCCGGGTGATATTCTCGATTCCGCTGGTCGTGATCAGCGGCAGCCTGCTGATAGAAAGTTACTTCGGTATTCCCGGCGTGGGCAAGGTGACCTTTGACGCGATTACCACCGGGGACCAGCCCGTTCTCAAGGCGGTCGTCGGGCTGACCGCCGTGCTGTTCGTTCTGGCGCAGCTGCTGACCGACATTCTTTACCGGGCCGTGGATCCGCGGGTGACCCTGAAATGAACGCGCCGGCCGCATCGGCATTGCCGGCCCGCCGGGAAGGCCTGTGGAGCAAGGCGCTGCACAAGTTCAGCCGCGATCGTGCCGGCCTGATATCGCTGGTGATCGTGCTGCTCTATACCATCGTGGCGCTGGGCGTCTGGGCCGGCCTGTGGGCAACCGAATGGGCGGATGTGACGGGAACCAAATGGATGCCGGTCTCATCGGAGTACTGGTTCGGTACCAACCTCATCGGCCAGGATATTTTTCAGCGAACCCTGTACAGCACCCGTACGGCATTCGAGGTCGGGCTGGTCGTGGCGGTGCTGGCAACGGCCGTTGGCGCGTTGCTGGGTGCGGTTGCCGGGTTTTTCAGTGGCAGCTGGATCGACGAGATTGCGCTCTGGCTGATGGGCGTTCTCGATTCCATTCCGTTTTACCTGTTTGTGGCCGCGATCGCCTTTGCGCTTCAGGACAATCCCTATGCCATGCATGTGGCCATGATTTCGACATTCTGGACGACAGTGGCCAGACTGGTTCGCGGCGAAGTCATCAAGTTGAAAAGCCTTGAATACGTGGAGGCTGCCCACGCTATCGGCGTGCCGGAAATAACCATCATATTCAGGCATATTCTGCCCAATACATTTCACATCCTGCTGGTACAGGGAACCATTACTTTCGTTGCGGCGATCAAGTCGGAAGTCATTCTGAGTTTCCTGGGCCTGGGTGTGAAAGACGGTATGAGCTGGGGCCTGATGATTGCCGAAAGCACGCTGGAGGTCATGGCGGGGTTTTTCAACAATTTCCTGGCCGCCTCTGTATTCCTGTTTGTGCTGGTGATGGCATTCAATATGTTTTCCGATGCCCTGCAGGATGCCCTGGACCCGAAGAAGGTATGACGATGAATCCGGATCAGGCACCACTGCTGCGGGTCAGGGACCTGGTCGTCGAGTTCAGCACCGAAGTCGGCGTGGCGCGTGCCATCGACGGCATCAGTTTCGACATCTACCCCAACGAGACGGTAGGCCTGGTTGGAGAGTCGGGCTGTGGCAAGACCGTTACCGGCCTGTCCATCCTGGGATTGATTCCGAGTCCGCCGGGCAAAATTGTCCGCGGCAGCATCGAGTTAATGGGGAAAGATCTGACGGCAATTCCGGAAAAGGAACTGCGCGATATTCGGGGTGGCGATATCTCGATGATTTTCCAGGAACCGATGACGGCCTTGAACCCGGTTTTCACGATCGGCAACCAGATGGTCGATGTACTCACACAACATCGTAATCTGACGCGCAAACAGGCCCATTCCGTTGCGATTGAAATGCTGGACAAAGTCGGCATACCGGCCCCGGGGCAAAGAATCCTTGAGTACCCTCATCAACTGTCGGGAGGCATGCGTCAAAGGGTCATGATTGCAATGGCCTTGTCCTGCGGCCCGAAGCTGCTGGTTGCCGACGAACCGACAACCGCGCTCGATGTAACTACCCAGGCACAGGTGCTGGAACAGATCCGCCTGCTGCAGGACGAGTTTCAGATGGCTGTCATTCTGGTCACACACGATCTGGGCGTAGTGGCGGAAACTTGTGACCGCGGTATCGTGATGTATTGCGGCAGTATCGTTGAATCGGCAGGCATCGAGGACCTGTTCAACCATCCCTGTCATCCGTACACCGAAGGGCTGCTGCAGTCGATACCGCGTCTCCGTGAAAAGCCGGTCGATCGTCTGCCGATTATTCCCGGTCGTGTTCCGGATCTTTTTCACCTGCCTTCGGGATGCCGGTTCGCCGACCGCTGCAGCAAGGTCACGGATCGCTGCCGGCAGGAGGCTCCGGTGCTGCAGCAATTGACGGGCAGTACAGCCGTATCCTGCTTCAATCCGGTGGCCTGAGGAACGATGAGTATGCCTTTGCTGGAAGTACGCGATCTGAAAAAGTATTTTCCGGTACGCGCGGGCCTGTTCCGGCGTACAAAAGCTCAGTTGCGGGCCGTCGATGGAGTGAGTTTTCGTATCGAAAAAGGGCGTACCCTGGGCCTGGTGGGTGAGTCAGGCTGCGGCAAGTCAACACTGGGCCGGGCGATTCTCCGCCTGCATGAGCCGAGTTCGGGCGACATCCTGCTCAACGGCAGGAGCATTATCGATGTTCCCCGCAGCGGCATGATGGGCCTGCGACGCCAGATGCAGATGATCTTCCAGGACCCGTACTCATCCCTGAGCCCGAGGCGTACCGTTGCACAGACCATACGGGAACCGCTGGATGTACACGGGATAGGCACCCGGGAAGAGCGCCGCAGGCAGGTGGACAGGCTGCTCGATATTGTCAGCATGGGGCCGCAGGTACGGGACCGTTATCCCCACGAGTTCTCCGGCGGCCAGCGACAGCGGATCGGGATTGCCCGGGCACTGGCATTGAACCCCGAGTTTATTGTCGCCGACGAGCCCGTTTCTGCACTGGATGTTTCCGTCCAGTCGCAGGTATTGAACCTGATCGCCGATCTCAAACGGGACATGGGCATTGCTTTTCTGTTCATTTCCCATGATCTGGCTGTAATACAGCACGTCAGCGACGATGTCGGGGTGATGTACCTGGGCCGGCTGGTCGAGTTTGCCTCGGCGCAGGATCTGTACCGCGATCCGCAGCATCCTTATACCAAAGCCTTGATGGCCGCCATCCCGGTTCCCGAGCCGGGCAGGAAGCGCACCCGGCTGGTTGTCAAAGGAGAGGTTCCCTCCCCGATCGATCCGCCGGCAGGATGTCCGTTTCATACCCGATGCGAACAGGTAAAGGCCGTGTGTTCCGTTAAACGGCCACTGGCTGTCGACGTCGGAGCAAGCGGCAGGCCCCATCTCGTCAGTTGCCACCTGTATGGCGATGGCGGTCAGTAATGTCGAAGCTGTACGGTATTTGAGCAGTCGGGTATCCCGGATATGTCGCGATGCGGCGCCTATGAGGCAAATTTTTCGGCGACCGCCGCTGCGAATTGCGGCCACAGTTTGAGTTCGTCGGGCTTGCCGGAAAACTGGGTGGGACGGTTGCCGTCGGCAATGTACCGCTTGAGGATCGGCCGGTTGTCCATGGCCGCCAGCCAGCGTGCCAGCCCGTCATATTGATCGAAGATTTCAGTGAACGGGTCTTCCATGACGGTCCTGCAAAGATCGACGGCCTCATGAAGAAAATAATCGGCCAGGGCGGGCGCGTTGCCTCCGAAGTAGGCGCCCTTTTCGGGTAACAATTTATTGTATGCGGGCAATAATGCCGTTACTCCGCTGAGGATGGTGATGGCCCGGTCGGAAAAACTCGCGCCCGGATGCGTGACATCCAGCCAGAAACACTCCGCTACCCGCACGGAAATATCCTGGCAGGCGGAAAAAACAAGCGCGTTGAGATCGGCCTTGCGTTGCTCGGAGGTATCGGCATAGAGTGCAAATCGCTCATTCAGAAATACGGCGATGCTCAAGGTTTCCGATACCGTGCAGTCATCGACTACCAGTACCGGCAGCCGGGCAAACATGCCTGAGTAAGCGGTATTCTTTTTATTGTTGATCCAGTCGACAAAGCCGTCATCGATACCGACGCGATCGTCCGTGAAAGCAATCGAGCTGTCGGCAAAGAAATTCCGCAGTCCCTGGGCCCGGCCGCGGCAATTGAAATATCTCAGAACAACGACCGGGGAGTCACTCATGGCACGGTATCTCTTTGCCTTGCGGTCCCGGGCTCCCGGCCCCTGCAAATCGGTCGATCCGGGCCCATTTTTGCATTTTGGGAACCGGTCGATATCCCTGAATGTATCTCGCCATTCTATAATCCGGCCCGGGTGATTTCAGCCGCCGGCCATACCGGCCCGCGGAAAGCGAACGGGCATTTTAGCAGATAACCGTATCTGCCATTGGGCGGCTGACTCTCGGCCATATGCATCAACAGAAACCAGCCTGGCACAAGCGCCGGTGCAAACCGTCAAACCGGAGGGCGTTATGCCAAAACACAAATCTCCAGGACAAAAACGTAAAGGAATCGTACGTCTCGTTGCTTTTACTGTGTTTGCCTTCGCGACTTACGGAGCATCATCGGTGCTGGGGAGCCTGACTTCCGGCAGTCTTGAATGGGTGCAGGCCAGTCACCAGGTTCTGGCAACCGTAAGCGAGATGAACTACGAACAGGAGGAGTATCGTAACCTGAGAGGCCGCAAGCGCTACCGGGATATCTATTCCGTTACCTACAGTTATGTTGTCGATGGTAATGAGTACTCCAATACCGTTGAGGTCAGCGAGGCACTGTACTCCGGTTATGAGAACGGAAGCCAGGTAGCAGTCCTGTACGCTGCCGATGATCCTTATACCAGCGATATCGAAAGCAATATAGAGCTGGAACTTTCCGCCAACAATACGGTGGAAAACATGCTCAACGTTGTGCCGTACACAGGTCCCGCCGGCCTGGTTCTATACTGGATTCTGAGCATCGTGTTTGTGAGAGAGTCCAAAAAATCCCTGCCGGAGGGCTTTTATACGGAAACCTCGTGGCTGGATGTTGACGACAATTATGTCGTGATGCTCGATGGAGACGACCTGGTATATTTTAATATCGATGCCAAACAGTCGGGTACTGTGCAGGAGGCGTATCAAAATGACGCCACACTGGAAGAGCTTGTTGCCATAAGCAAGTCATCGAAGTTCAGCCGCATTCCGCTGGCTGAAACAGGCAAGCTGACCAGTCATCACAATTCGGATACCATCAGCGTCGAGTACGGCGATGATATTCATTCTCTGGAGTTCCTGAATCAAACGGTCAAGGCGCATGCGCTTGAGCGTATAAAACCCCGAATCCCCGCTTCACTCGAGTACCGTAAAACGGAGCGCAGCCGCCTGCAGGCAGCCGTTCCGGCCATGGCCGTGCTGACGATTATTGTCGGGGCCATGCTGGCTTCCGGCATCTTTATACTGAATCTTCTGCTGGGCGTCATTGCCGTCATCTGGGTGATTCCGAAAGTGGTATCGCGCCTGATCGATCCTACCGTAACGGAAGAATGGCTGAAGCCGGAGCCCGGCCTGGTGCCCGCCGCGGAATAAGCCCGTACTAATCGTGCTACTGCCCGGTGCCGTAGATTTGTCCGGGCAGCCAGGTGGCCAGTTGCGGCCAGACCGCCAGCAGCACCAGTGCCAGTATCTGGATCAGCACAAACGGTATCACGCCTTTGTAAATGGTCATCGTGGAAACCTCCGGCGGTGCGACGCCACGCAAATAGAATAGTGCGAAGCCGAACGGCGGTGTGAGAAAAGACGTCTGCAGGTTGACTGCGATCATGATGCCCAGCCACACGGGATCGACTCCCATTGTGAAAAGTATCGGGCCGACAATAGGCACTACAACGAAAGTGATTTCGATAAAATCCAGAACGAAGCCAAGCAGGAACATCACCAGCATGACCGTGATGATGGCTCCGGTGGCGCCGCCGGGCAGGCCGGTCAGGAATTCCCTTACGATTTCGTCCCCTTCATAGCCGCGAAACACCAGCGAGAAGATCGATGCTCCAATGAGTATCATAAAGACCATCGAGCTGATCCGTGTGGTACTGCGCATGATTTCCCGCAGTGTAGCCCGTGTCAGGGCGCGTTTGGTCAGGGCCAGGATCAACGCTCCGGTTGCACCGACAGCGGCCGCTTCGGTCGGCGTGGCGAAGCCGGCAAGAATCGAGCCGAGTACCGCGATGATCAGGACGAGCGGCGGCATGAGCGCCTTGATGACCCTGACCAGCAGCCGCGAACCGACCATCTCCCCGGACAGTACCTCTTTGGGCACCGGCATGGCATTCGGACGCAGCCAGGCGACCAGCAAGAGATAAAGAATATACAGGACCACCAGCATCAAACCCGGGATGACCGCGCCGACAAACAGGTCTCCCACCGATACGGTTTTCGGTGAAAAAATGCCCTGGCTGACCTGGGCCTGCTGGAACGATGACGACAGCACGTCGCCCAGCAGTACCAGGATGATCGACGGTGGGATAATCTGCCCAAGGGTTCCCGAAGCGCTGATGGTGCCGGTCGCAATGGCCGGGTCGTAACCGTTTTTGAGCATGGTCGGCAGTGACAACAGACCCATGGTTACGACTGTTGCGCCAACGATACCGGTGCTGGCGGCCAGCAGCATGCCGACCAGCGTAACCGAAATGCCCAGCCCGCCGCGCAGTTTCCCGAACAGCATCCCGAGTGTACCGAGCAGGTCCTCGGCGATACGCGCCCGCTCCAGGGTCACGCCCATGAATACGAATAACGGTACCGCCATCAGGGTTTCATTGCCCATGATGCCGAAAATGCGATTGGGGATGGTGCCCAGGAAGCCGGCATCGAACGTGCCGGTAAGGACACCGATCAGGGCAAAGACCAGGGCCGTTCCTGCCAGCGAAAAAGCCACCGGATACCCGGCCAGCAGGACCACGACAACACTCAGGAATAACAACAGCGCCATCGCGATCCCCGCTAGTTGTTCGCGCGCAGCGCAGCGCCCGCGCGCAGCGCCATCGCGATCCCCTGCATCAGCAACAGCAGTGCCATGCCGGGAATGAAGCTTTTGAGCAGCGGAATCATCGGATATACCAGCCCGCCGGAATCGGCCGAGGCCTCGTGGATTTGCCAGGAAATAACGACAAAATTCCAGCTTTTGAAAATCAGGAAAAGCGAAAACGGAATCAGGAATATCATGGTGCCCGCCAGGTCCACGACCGCTTTCCCCCGCGAGGAAAGATCGCGGTAAAAAATATCGACCCTGACATGCTCGTTCTCCGCCAGGGTATAGGCGGCCGCCAGCATGAATACGGCCGCATGCATCCAGATCACCGATTCCTGCAGCCAGATCCAGCCGAGATTGAACATGTAGCGCAACACGACGATCACGAACGTCAGCAGCACCATGCACAGCGTGAGCCATGAGCAGGCCTGCCCGACGGCTTTGTTCAAGCGCTCCAGTTTTTTCGCCAGGCCGCTCAATTTCGCCAGAACGTGCTGGAGACGAGCACCAGCAGAGTAAAGATTTCCAGCCTCCCGAGCAGCATGGCCCCCGTACAGACCCACTTGGTGACATTATCCATGCTGCCGAAGCCCTGGGAGACTTCGCCCAGTCCGGGGCCGAGGTTGTTCAGGCTGGCGGCAATCGCGGAAAAGGCGGTGACCTGGTCCAGCCCGGTAGCGAGCAGAATGATCATCATGGCGGTGAACAGCACGACGTAGACGGCAAAAAATCCCCAGACCGCGTCGACCACCCGCTGCGATACCGCCATGGTTCCGAGTTTGACCGGCATTTCGGCATTGGGATGCACCAGGCGCCGTATTTCTCGCCGGCCCTGTTTGAACAGCAACAGACAGCGAATAACTTTCATGCCACCGGCAGTGGACCCGGCACAGCCGCCGATGAAGCTGGAAAACAGCAGTAAAACCGGCAGAGCCCCCGGCCAGGCGGAAAAATCAGTTGTGGTAAAACCGGTTGTCGTGGCGATGGAGACTACCTGGAACAGGCCATTGATCGCCGTATCGGAAAAAGTATCGTAGGTGTTTTCAACATACAGGTAGAGCAGCACGACGATGACCAGGGTGCCGAGAATGTTCATATAGGCCCGGAACTCGGGGTCCTCTACATAATGCCGGAACGTAGCGCTGCGCCAGCCGAGAAAATGAAGTGAAAAATTGATGCCGGCCAGCACCATGAACACGACAGCAATCATGTCGATCATGGAACTGTTGAAATACGCCATGCTGGCGTCATGTGTCGAGAAGCCGCCGATCGCTATGGTTGAGAATGAATGGCAAATGGCATCGAACAGGCTCATGCCGGCCGCCCAGTAAGCCAGGGCGCACAACAATGTCAGCGAAAAATAGATGTACCACAGTGCCTTGGCTGTTTCTGCGATTCTCGGCGTCAGCTTGCCGTCCTTGACCGGCCCGGGCGTTTCGGCGCGATACAGCTGCATGCCGCCGACCCCCAGCATGGGCAGTACCGCGACGGCGAGCACGATAATGCCCATTCCCCCGAGCCACTGGAGTTGTTGCCGGTAGTAGAGAATGGCCTTTGGCAGCGTGTCCAGGCCGGTGAGCACCGTAGCTCCGGTCGTGGTCAGCCCGGAGACCGATTCGAACACCGCATCGGTCAGCGACATCGAGGGCTGCTCGGAGAAGATCAGCGGGGCCGCGCCGAAACTGCCCAGCACGACCCAGAACGCCGCGACGACCAGGAACCCGTCCCGCAGCCGAAGATCCCGCTTTTCATGGCGCACCGGAAGCCAGATCAGCAGTCCGGACAGCAGCGTGATTGCAAACCCTGAAAGAAAAGCCTGTTCGGAGCCGTCCTGGAAGATAAAAGAGACCAGCACCGGCGGCAGCATGGTGGTGCTGAACAGCATCAGCAATAACCCCAGGATGCGCTGAACTACCGATATGTGCATGGGTTCTGTCGGGCGCTGTTCAGAACGTTACGTCGGTCTGGAACAATCGTTCTACTTCATCGATATGGCGCCTGTCCGTCATGAATAGAATCACATGATCGTTCGCTTCGACGACCGTGTCGTGATGTGCCTGTCTTACCTGTTCGCCCCGGATGATGATGTTGATACTTGTTCCCGGCGGCAGGGGGATCTCGTCAATACGCTTGCCGACCACCCGGGAACTTTTCTCGTCGCCATGCGCAATGGCCTCGATTGCCTCGGCCCGGCCACGGCGCAGCGAGTGTACCTTGACGACATCTCCCTTGCGTACATGAGCCAGCAAAGAACCGATCGTGATCTGCTGGGGCGATATGGCGACATCGATCGAGCCGCTTTCCACCAGTTCCACGTAGGACGGCCGGGTTACCAGGGCCATGACCTTCTTGCAGCCCATGCGCTTGGCCACCATGGCCGACAGGATATTGGCCTCCTCGGAATTGGTTACCGCGATGAAAATATCGGTCCTGTCGATATTTTCTTCCAGCAGCAACTCTTCGTCCGCCGCATCTCCGTGCAGAACGATGGCTCTGCCGAGCCGCTCGGATATCGTCTGGGCGCGTTCCTTGGAGCGCTCGATAATCTTGACCTGGTTGGTCTGCTCGAGCGCACTGGCGAGCCGCAGGCCGATATTACCGCCCCCGGCAATGACCACATGACGCACCGGGTCTTCGAGTTTCCTCATCTCGCTCATTACCAGGCGAATATCCGAACGGGCGGCGATGAAAAATACCTGGTCATCTTCCTGGATCAGGGTATCGCCCTTGGGGAGAATGCTTTTGTCACCCCGGTAAATCGCCGCGATTCGCGTTTCTGTGCCGGGGATGTGTTCCTTGAGCGCCTTGATCTGCTGTCCCACCAGCAGCCCCGCGCTGTGCGCCCTGGCGCCGACCAGCCGCACAGCACCGTCCGCGAAATCGAGTACCTGGAATGCCCCGGGATAGTGAACCAGCCGCTCGATGTACTCGGTCACCAGCTGCTCGGGGTTGATACATACGTCCACGGGCAGTGCTTCCTGCATGAACAGCGTGTCGGTACGGGTATATTCCGACGCCCTGACGCGGGCGATCTTCAGCGGGGTGTGAAAAATGGTAAAGGCTACCTGGCAGGCCACCATGTTGACTTCATCGCTGTCGGTCAGCGCGATGATCATATCGGCGGTTTTTGCTCCGGCGCGTTCCAGCACGTCCGGATGCGCCGCGTGGCCGACCACCGTACGTACATCGAGCCGGTCCTGCAGATCGCGCAGTGCGCCGGGGTCGGCGTCGACAATGGTGACTTCGTTGGCTTCTTCGCGCGCCAGGCTGTATGCAGCGGTAGATCCGACCTGTCCGGCGCCCAGAATAAGAATTCTCATTAACGGTTACCTGTCATTCGTCGTCGACCGGTTACATCAGGTCGAGATTGGCGTAGGACATTACCAGCCACTTTGTGCCTTCTGTTTCAAAGTTCACCTGAACACGCTCGTGGGCACCGGACCCCTCGCAGTTAAGTACCACGCCATCGCCGAATTTCTTGTGCCGTACGCGCTGGCCCAGCTTCACGCTACCGGCAGATTCTGCAACGGTCGGCACCGCTTGTCGATAGACCGGTCGAGATACCTTGATTTGCGGCCGGATCTCCTCGACCAGCTCGTCCGGGATTTCCCTGATAAAGCGGGACGGCTGCCTGAAACTGTCGATCCCGTGCAGCCGCCGCTGTTCGGCATAGGTCAGGTACAGCTCGCTCATTGCCCGGGTGGCCCCGACGTAGCAAAGCCGCCGTTATTCCTCCAGCCCATCCGGGTCATTGAGTGAGCGGCTGTGAGGGAACAGACCGTCTTCCATGCCGGTAATGATCACAACAGGGAACTCAAGGCCTTTTGCAGTATGCAGGGTCATCAGCTGCACACAGTCTTCCCAGTCATCGGCCTGTGCTTCCCCCGACTCCAGTACGGCATTGGACAAAAAAGCCTCCAGTGGCGGCAGGCTGTCCTCTTCGTCGGGCTCGAATCCCCGCGCGGCACTGACCAGTTCTTCGAGGTTCTCGATACGCGCTTCGGCGCGATCTCTGGTCTGTTTGCGATAGTGCGGAATCAGGCCGCTGTTCTGGATGGCATGATCGACCTGCTCATGCAGGGCCATATCACCGGTGTCACGGTCAAGCATCTCGATCAGCTGCAAAAAAGCACCTGCTGCGTTGGCGGCCCGGCCCGAAAGCTGGCCGCCCGCCGCCGTTCTCGCCGCCTGCCACATGGAAATTGCATTGGCGCGCGCATACTGACGGATGATATCGACCGTGCGCGCGCCGATCCCGCGGGTAGGCAGGTTGACCACCCGCTCGAATGAAGCATCGTCGTCCCGGCTGGCGATCAGTCTCAGGTAGGCCAAAGCGTCCTTGATTTCCGCCCGCTCGAAGAACCGCTGGCCACCGAATACGCGGTAAGGAATATTGTTTCGCAGCAGCGCCTCTTCAAAAACCCGGGACTGGGCATTGGACCGGTATAATATGGCGATATCACTGCGTGCAGCGCCCTGATTCTGCCCTTCCTGGATTCTGCCGATAATAAAATCCGCTTCATCGCGCTCGTTATAGGCGCTGTAGATACGAATCGGCTCTCCTTCGCTGCCGGCGGTCCAGAGCTTTTTTTTCATCCGGGAGCTGTTGTTCTCGATGATGGCATTGGCGGCTTTGAGAATGGTGGCGGTAGACCGGTAGTTTTGTTCCAGCTTGACGGTGTGGGCGCCGGGGAAATGCCTGCGGAACTTCTGCAGGTTTTCGACTCTGGCGCCCCGCCAGCGGTATATGGACTGATCGTCATCCCCCACCGCAAAAGGAATACCGCTGTCTCCCGCCAGTCGCCGCAGCCATTCGTACTGTACGGCATTGGTATCCTGGAATTCGTCGACCAGCAAGTGACCGAAGCGCCGCTGATAGCGCTCCAGGACAGCCGGGTTATTGATCCACAGTTCAAGGGATCGCAGCAGCAGCTCTGCAAAATCGACCAGCCCGGAGTGTTCGCAGATTTCCTGGTAGCTTCGGTAGAAATGAATCAGCTCGCGCCGGTTCTGGTCGCCCTGATCCCGGATATCGTCGGGGCGCAGGCCTTCGTCTTTCTGGTTGTTGATAAACCACTGAACTTCACGCGGTATCCAGACCGAGTCGTCCACCTCCATGTTTTTCAGCATGCGCCGAATCAGCCGCTGCTGATCATCCGAATCGATGATCTGGAAGGACTGCGGCAGGCCGGCTTCCCGCCAGTGCTTGCGCAACAAACGATGCGCCAGCCCGTGAAAAGTCCCGATCCAGAGATTGCTGACCGGCAGGCCAAGCAGGCTCTCGATCCGGCCGCGCATTTCCGCTGCGGCCTTGTTGGTGAAAGTAACTGCAAGAATTCCAAGGGGGGAGACATTCTCGACCTGCAGGAGCCACGCCACCCGATGTACCAGCACCCGGGTCTTGCCGCTGCCGGCGCCGGCAACCACCAGCAGCGGTGCGCTGGGTGCTGTGACCGCCTCGCGCTGGGCGTCGTTAAGCGGTTCTATAATCGATGTGACGTCCACGATTCGTCCCGGCTGTTTGTTCTATAGTGCTTTGCATATCCACAACTGACGGGGCTCGGCCCGGACAGTGAGCACCGAAGCAACGACACATTCCTCGGCACTGACCAGCGGTTCAAGCGGATTCACTGAATTCCCGCAAGGCAGCCGATCATACAGGTCGGCAGGCCTCAGAAATACCGGCGGCGGTTCAATGGAAAGCGGTGGGCGCCCCTGCGCCCGCCGTGACGATCCTGTCCGGATCATGATATCGATCGATTGTGCACATGCGGCGGTGACTGCCTCGGCATCGAGGTTCGCCACGGTTGCTTCAACCCAGCCCAGCACATCGGCCCGGGCAATTGCAGCACCGCCGTCGCGAATTGCGGCAAGCGTCCAGGAGAGCGCCTCCTGCTTCAGGTTTCCATTCGCCGAGAACGATTTCAATCGTGTCAACTGCCCGTCGTAGCTCCCGTTCGCAGTCGCCCTGCCCTGGTCCATCGTGGCGAATGTGTCCATCAGCCAGCCAATCTGCAGCAGGGCATAGGTCGAACCCAGTGACGCCGCTTCGCGATACTTCTCGATCGTTTTCACTGTATCGGTGGCGACGCTTCGGGCGGCGAGTTCCTGTATGGCACCTGGTTCCTTGCCGATCGCCGCGGTCTCGAGCGCTGCATCGTCGAGATCCTCATAATAACGGGCCGGCGCCTGATCGTAACGGATGCCCAGCAGCGGATCTGCACCCAGAAATCCCCGTTGCTGTCGCCACTGTGCATACTGCTCGATTGCCCGGGCGGCATCGAGTCCCTTATCCGCAAGAAGCCCGGAAAAATGCTCGTACTTCGGCATGGCGTCCTGGCCGGCAGTACCGCTGTCCCGGGCGGTCTGCTCCGGCGAGTGGCTGCCGGCGGCAAAAGAGGGCTGTTGCACGGAGGTTTTTCCGGTGGGCACGGGAACCTGGCCGACAATCCCCAGTACGACATACAGCAGCATGCCCAGCAGGCCCGTCGCCGCCAGGATCATAAGATTGTTTTTCGACATGTCAGCCGGTGGGCATGGTCAGGAGCCCGGTTCCAGGGAAAGGCCGTGATTCAGATTGACCATTGAGAGCAAAAGCAGGGCGGCCACGCCATTGTGTGCCGTTGCCAGCACCAGGGGCAGGCCGAACCAGACCACGCTCACACCCAGCGAAAACTGCAGGGCCAGCAGGATCATCATATAGGTGCCGGCCCGCCGGCTTGCATCGGTTTTTGCCCGGCGCCGGTAGAACATGCCGATGCAGGCAAGAAACAGCAGCGTGACCACAGCGCCAATTCGGTGCGTAATGTGAATGGCGACCCTGGACGGTGCATCCAGAACGCCAAACTCATAATCGACGCCCAGGCCGCGCCACAGCACAAAGCCTTCGGCAAAGTTTGCCTCCGACGGCCACCACTGACCGTTACAGGTGGGCAGGTCCGGGCAGGCCAGTGCAGCGTAGTTCGAACTGGTCCAGCCGCCCAGGGCGATCTGCAAGACCAGCACGATCAGCCCGGCAACAGCCAGCGCCGGGGCCCGGTGCGAGCGGGTATCGATTCTTTGCGCGGTGTTTCGCCGCGTTTCAAGCAGTAACCAGAAACACAGCGCCAGTGTGCCGAGGCCGCCGAGAAGATGTGCCATCACGATCACGGGTTTGACCAGCAGGGTAACGGTCCACATACCGAGCAGGCCCTGGAAAATGATCAGGCCAAGCAGGAATATGGGCAGCGCCACGGGTTGCCCGGGCTGGCGCCGGTTCAGCCAAGCCAGTGCGGCGATCAATATGACCACAAAGCCCAGCGTAGAGGCGGCATATCGATGGATCATTTCCTTCCATGCCTTGGCCGTTTCCAGCGGTCGTTCAAGCAGCGCCTTGTGCTCTTCTCCGACATGATCCGCTGTCTTTGGGACAATGAGCGATCCATAGCAGCCCGGCCAGTCCGGGCATCCCAGCCCTGCATCGGAAAGCCGGACCCATGCGCCCATGACAACAACAATCAAGGCGAGGATGGTCGCCACATAGAGTAACCGTGTATACCAACTAACCATCTTTCATCTATCCAATTTGCGATATTTTCAGTAAACGTTTCAGGTCTTCATGCATTCCCTTCATGCCGGTGCCGGAAGCGTAGCGCATCATCAGGTTTCCGAGCGGGTCCAACAGGAGAATATCGCCTTCGCTAACGTCACCGACCGCCTCCAGCAGTTCTTTCCCGCTTTGTTGCTGAAGGTCGAAAACGATCATGTCGGGGTGTTCGCGATTCAGGCTGCTTTCGTCGGGCTGCCCCTGCGTGATGAAGAATATACGCTGTACGCGACCCATTTCCTTGCCCAGCGCACGGCGCACCTGGCGGGTCTCCAGCAGCGACTGACGGCATGGATCTCCGCACTCTGCGGGGCCAATATAGAGCAGGGACCACTTTCCGCGCAGCAGGCCGGATTGTGCATCAGGCGTCATGGCAAGCTTCGGCAGGGCGCGTGGCGGAACGATCAGCACACCATGCTCGGTGGTGGTACTCGGAATCAGGCTGCTGTCCGTCTTGAAGAGAATCAGCGCCAGCACGAAGGGGCCCAGAAATGCCGCGGCCACCAGGATCAGGGTGCTGCGTCCTTTCAGCCTGGAGCCCGTCAAGAGGCACCTTTGCCGGTGCGCCGAAAATTCATTACCACGTAGATCACAATGATGGCCAAAGTAAACGAAAACCACTGAATTGCATAGCCTATATTCTTTTCGGAACCCGACAGGCCGGGACGCCAGTCCCTGATGAAGCCCGGCTGGTCATTCTCCGACAGCAGCAACTGGTAGTGATATACGGAATAGCCGAGATGTTGCTCGATCTCCTGTGCCGAGGGAAACAACAATCGTCTTGGCCACGGGGCCAGGTCCTGATCTGTGCCCTGTTCTGCCGGGGCCAGTGCGAACCCGGACCGGGGCAACAGATCGAGGCGCCCGGTAACCTGCCGGTTCTGCGAGTCCACCGAAAGGTCCGGAAGCCTGGACCGGTCCGCCGACTGAGGAAACCATCCCCGGTTGACCAGTATGGCCTTCTCTCCGCCGATCAGCGGCGTCAGTACCTGGAATCCGGCCCGGCCCTCGTAAATCATGCTGTCGAGCAGTATCTGATGCTCGTTGTCGTAGTAGCCGGAAATGCTGAAACGCCGATATCTGAATGGCAGGGCCAGGGTGTCATCTACCAGCCTGTCCAGTGGCGGTCCCTGGTCGGCCTGGTCAAACGCCCGAAATAATGCGCGTTTCTGATTCGCCCGGTCCAGTTGCCACAGGCCTGCCGATACGAACAGGGTGCACAGTGCCAACAGCAGCGCCGTGGACCAAAGCGGTGGCCTGAATCTTGCCCTGATATTGTTCACGCGGTATTTTGGGACGCTATGCTGATCAAATTGCTCATTATTGCCGTATTGGTGGCAATCGTCATTAGCCTGGGGTCCGGGCTGTTTTTTCTGGTCAGGGACAAACAGGATTCCAGCCGGCTGGTGACCGCCCTGACTGTCCGGATCGGACTATCGGTCGCTCTGTTTATTCTGCTGATGGTGGCCTATTTCACCGGGATGATTACACCGCACGGCATAATGCCGTCTCCGTAGCAGGGGCGGGGCCGAAGCGGGGACAGGTTTTATCCTGCCCCCTGTCGTGGTTACCCCGGCCTTTACATCCAGTACACGAAAATAAACAGGCCCAGCCAGACGACATCGACAAAGTGCCAGTACCAGGCGACACCCTCGAAAGCAAAATGCCGGGCGGGTGTAAAGTGCCCTTTCAGACACCTGATCCAGATCACCACCAGCATGATGGCACCGAGCGTGACATGCAGGCCGTGAAAACCGGTGAGCATGAAAAATGTCGAGCCGTAGACTCCGCTGCTCAGCGTCAGGTTCAGGTCGTTGAAAGCGTGACCATACTCATACGCCTGCAGGCCTATGAACAGGAATCCCAGTGTGAAAGTCAGAAACATGAACAGGCTCAGGATGGTGCG
>JAJRXW010000149.1 GCA_024276095.1 Gammaproteobacteria bacterium | reverse complement strand
TGGATTGTTGTCGATCCGATCGAAGCGTTCCCGGGCGTGCAGAGCAAGCTGCCTCACTATGGTCGCTATTCCTTCCTGGGCTTTGAAGGTACCGAGCCCGCCAATATGGTGAAGGGCGAATGGCTGGCGACCGATTCGCCGATGCGCATCGATCTGCGATCGGCAAAAGAACAGTCGAGCGGCCCCGTGACAGCGGCAGCCCGGCCCCAGAGGAAAGCCCTGGCGGAATTGCCGCCGGTGTTTTCACAGGCCAGCCTGCTGGAGCATGTAGAGGTGCTGGCATCGGATGAGCTGCAGGGGCGCGGCCTGGGTACGCCGGAGCTGGAGATTGCCGCGGATTACATTGCCGCCCAGTTCGAAGCGGCGGGGCTGACGCCCGGCGGTGACGACGGCACCTGGTTCCAGAGTTTCCGGGTCGAGGAAGGCGAAGACGGCAAACCGCATGATGTACGCAACGTTATCGGTTATATCAAGGGCAGTAATCCTGATTTTGACGGGCAGGCAGTATTGCTGACCGCTCATTACGATCATCTCGGCCACGGCTGGCCGGATGCCCGGGAAGGCGAGAAAGGGCAGATCTATAACGGCGCCGATGACAATGCCAGCGGCGTCTCGGTCATGATCGAGCTGATGAAAGCATTCGCGTCCGCCGGTGCACCGCAAAGAACCATCGTGTTCATCGGGTTCAGCGCCGAGGAGGCCGGCCTGCTCGGTTCCAAATACTATACCGAGCACCCGACTCCGGTGGCGCTGGACGGCATCATGGGTGTGATCAACCTCGATACGCTGGGACGCCTCGGCGACAAGGATGTTACGGTTTTTTCAACCGGCAGTGCTGCGGAATGGTCGCCCATTTTCATGGGGGTCGGGTTTACCACCGGGATCGGTTCCAAGCGGGTGGCCAGCGCACTGGCTTCTTCCGACCAGCAGAGTTTTATCGAAAAGGGTATCCCGGCGGTGCAGGTGTCGACCGGTGCGAATCTCGATTACCATCGGCCGACCGATACGATCGAAAAAATCGACGGGCCGGGACTGGTGAAAATAGCCACCTTTGTCAAAGAGGCGCTGGGCTACCTGGCCGAGCGGCCCGAGCCCATGACGGTGACGATTTCCGCCGCTGACGCGAAGCCGAAGCTGACCGAAAGGCCACAGGGCGGCGAGCAGCGCAAGCGCGTGTCGTTCGGCAGCGTACCGGATTTTGCCTACCAGGGAACCGGCATGCGTTTTGACATGGTGGTTCCTGATTCACCGGCAGCCAAAGCGGGCTTCGAGGCGGGGGATATACTCCAGTCGATTAACGGCAAACCGATTGCCGATCTGACGGCTTTTACCGAGGTGCTGCGTGAGTTGTCACCCGGCGATACGGTGCCGGTGACTGTCCTGCGGGGCGATGAGACCGTGACGGCGGATGTGACGGTGGTAGCGCGGTAGGGTTCTTCCGGTTTCCGGGGCCATCGGCGCGTCCGGTCGCACGGTGGCGCGGGTCGGGTCTCTTGTTTCGGGACTGTGTCCCGCATGGACGCGGGACGCAAGCCCCCATGGACGGGTTTACGGCGGGTCCCGAAACAAGAGACCCGACCCGCGCCACCGTGCGACCGGACGCGCCGATGGCCCCGGAAACCGGAAGAACCGTGGTTCTGTGATCAGTCGCGGTAGGAGTCCAGCGCGGCGGTGACGGCAACGCCTGTTTCTATGGCGGCGTTCATGCTGCCGAGTACTGCATCGACAGCGCCCAGGCACAGCAGGACATTGCGTTTGCTGCAGGCATGGCCCATCAGGCCGATGCGCCAGATCTTGCCGGCCATCGCACCCAGCCCGGCGCCGATTTCGAGGTGGTAGTCTGCCAGTAACCGGCCTCTGACCGCGGCATCGTCGACACCGTCGGGGATGCTGACGGCATTGAGTTGCGGCAGGCGTTCGGCTTCGGGCACGACCAGCGTCAGGCCCATTGCCTCGAACCCCGCACGCAGCGCCCGATGATGATCCCGATGCCGTTGCCAGGCGTTCTCGATACCTTCCTCCTGCAGAATGACCAGCGCTTCATGCAGTGCGTAGAGGCTGTTGATCGGTGCGGTGTGGTGATAGGCGCGTTTTCCGCCGCCGCCCCAGTATCCCAGTACCAGGTTCAGATCGAGAAACCAGCTTTGCACTGTGCTGTCGCGGCTCTGGATCACCTCCATGGCACGTTCGCTGAATGTGACGGGTGACAGGCCCGGTACGCATGACAGGCATTTCTGCGTGCCTGAATACACGGCATCCGCACCCCAGTCGTCCACCAGTACCGGCGTACCGCCGAGCGATGTCACACAGTCGACAATGCTCAGGCAATCGTACCGGCTGGCCAGGGCGCACAGTGTCTTCGCATCCGACTGGGCGCCGGTCGATGTTTCGGCGTGGACGAAGGCGAGTACTTTGGCCTGCGGGTTTGACTTGAGTGCATCTTCGACCTTGTTCGCATCGATGGCGCGTCCCCAGTCGTCCTCGACCATGATGGCCGTTGCCCCGCAGCGCTCGACGTTTTCTTTCATGCGCCCGCCGAATACGCCGTTCTGGCAGACGATGACGCTGTCACCGGGTTCGAGCAGATTGACGAAGCAGCTTTCCATGCCGGCAGAACCCGGTGCGGAGACCGGCATGGTCAGCTCGTTGCGGGTCTGAAAGGCATACCTCAGAAGTTCCTTGAGTTCATCCATCATGGCGACGAACTGTGGGTCCAGGTGGCCGATGGTCGGTCTGCCGAGGGCTTCGAGAATGCGCGGGTTGACGTCGGAAGGCCCCGGGCCCATCAGGGTACGTTGCGGCGGATGAAAAGATTGAATGCTCATGGGGCGTATCATAAACAAAAACCGGGAGAGCAGGTAGAATGGGCTTTTGAACCTCAGGCAGGCTTATGACGAACCAGCGCTTTACCGGTACCGACCGCTATGTTGCAACCGAGGATCTGACCACTGCGGTCAATGCCGCTGTGACCCTCGGGCGGCCCATTCTGATCAAGGGCGAGCCGGGTACCGGCAAGACCCAGCTGGCCGAGGAAATTGCCCGCAGCCTTGACCGGCCGTTGCTGCAGTGGCATGTGAAGTCAACGACGCGCGCCCAGCAGGGGCTGTATGAATACGATGCAGTTGCCCGGTTGCGCGATTCGCAGCTGGGTGACGAAAGGGTCCATGACATCGGCAACTATATTGTCAAAGGGCCGTTGTGGGAGGCCTTCGAGGAAGAGGTTCAGCCGGTTCTGCTGATCGACGAGATCGACAAGGCGGATATCGAGTTTCCCAACGATTTGCTGCGCGAACTGGATCGCATGGAGTTTTATGTCTACGAAACCCGTCAGACCGTGCGTGCCAGGCACCGGCCGATTATTGTCATTACCAGCAACAACGAGAAAGAACTGCCGGATGCTTTTTTGCGCCGCTGCTTTTTTCACTATATCCGGTTTCCGGATGCACAGACCATGGCGGAGATCGTCGATGTTCACTACCCCGGCCTGAAAAAAGAACTGCTCCAGGAGGCCCTGAACGCTTTTTTCAAACTGCGCGAAGTGCCGGGGCTGAAGAAAAAGCCCTCGACTTCGGAGCTGCTCGACTGGATCAAGCTGCTGCTTGCAGAGGATGTGTCGCCCGAAGTTCTGGCCAGCAACGACCGGCATACGGTGTTGCCGCCGTTGCACGGGGCACTGCTGAAAAACGAGCAGGACGTGCATTTGTTCGAGAAACTGATATTCCTGAACAGGCGCGATGCTCGTTAGTTTCTTTTTTCTGCTGCGCGGTCGCGGGCTCAAGGTCTCCGTTACCGAGTTTCTGACGCTGCTCGAAGTTCTCGATCATCGCCTGGCGGTTTACGATGTGGAGCAGTTCTATTTCGTTTCCCGTGCCTGCCTGGTCAAGGATGAGTCACACTACGATCTGTTCGACCGCATTTTTTCG
>JAJRXW010000148.1 GCA_024276095.1 Gammaproteobacteria bacterium | reverse complement strand
TGATGCAGCCAGCGCAACCACTGCCTGCGATCTCTGGAGAACTTCAGAAGGAATTGTCGTTTGTGGCAACGGTGTGTGATGTGCCAGACGTGGCCGGCAATAAAACATCGGTTTGCTCGTGGCATGGCGATTCTCCTTAGAACAGCGATTTTGACCCTGAAAACACATGTTTAAGCACAAAAAACCCCTCATTTCGAGCGGGTTTTCTGGTGTTTTCAATGGGTTATCGAGGTCCGACCCCTCAGCGTTCGCTGCAGGAGGAGCCGAGGGAGAAGCAGCTGTAGCAGCGGTGGTGGTGGAGCATGATGCGGGTGTTGAGGGCTTCGCGGAGGGAGGGGCCGAGATCGTAGTCTGGGTCGTCGTCTACCAGGGTGCAGGCGTAGATGTGTGTGCGGCCGTTCTGTTTGACTACCATTTTGCTGAAGGCGCACATGAATTGTTTGCGTGAGGCTTCGTCGTGGTAGCGGGTCATGCAGTCTTCGCTGATGTCGGGGACGCTGGTTCTTACGTTGGGCGGGCCGAAATCGGGGAAGGCCACGATCCGGGTATCGCGAGGCAGGGCATTTTCGACGAGCAGGTCGCGAAAACTTTTTTCTACCGCCGCCGTGTTTTCATCCTGTTCCATCTGGCGTGCAAGGGAAACATGGAATCCCATGTCGTGCAGGCTTTTCATACCCAGCAGCGCTTTGCGAAAATTGCCTTTTCCGCGCCCGGCGTCGTGTTTTTGCTCATCGGGAAAATCGATACTGATCCGGAAAGAAATCGGATGACGCGGGTTCTTTAATCGCGCGATATGATGCAGGCGCTTGAGCACTACATCGGTGCCGTTTGTCAGTACCAGGCAAGGTCTGAGATTCGATGCGTATTCGAGAATGTTGACAAAATCCCGGACAACGAAAGGCTCGCCGCCGGTAAAAGAAAACTGGCTGACCCCCAGCTCGGCGGCTTCATCCATGATGGCCCGGACGTCGTCCAGTTTGATGCGATCCAGGCGCCCGTCTCCGGGATGTGAGCCTTCGAGGCAAAACGGGCAGGCCAGGTTGCAGGCAGTACCGGTATGAAACCACAGTTCTTCCAGCGCATGCGGCTGGATGTAACCGCGCGGAAGACCGCAGGCGGTCACCAGTTGCCGTTGATTCTGTTTCAAGTGCTTATCCGGTTACCCGGTGACCGGTCAGACGGCTTGTCTGCCGGACTCAGCGGCCGGTAACGGCGTGCCAGTGCCTCGGGTGACATGCCGAACATATAGCCAAATGCCATGAGGCGATTGGCCAGCGTTCTCCGCACCCAGCCATCGCGCTGCCAGCGACGTTGTGAAACGCCGATCATCGCAGGCAGCTCGGAAAAACGGCCGATGCATCGCAGGCGCCTGACAAAAGGAACCTCCTCGAACAGCGGATCATCCGGAAACCCCCCGACATTAATATAAGCCAGCCGGGTTGCAAACAGGCCCTGGTCTCCATACGGCGTGCCGTAACGCGCTCTGAAATTGATGAGCTTCGCCAGCATTTCTTTCATGAAGCTGGTCGGGCCGGCAAAATGAAAGCGAAAATAACCGCCGATGCCTCCTTGCGCGATAAATTCGCGAATCATCCGGGTCGAATTGCCTGCCGGCGTGGCATCGGCATGCACAAACCAAAGCACCTGGCCGCCGGCCATTTTTGCACCGACATTCAATTGATGGCCGCGCCCGGGGCGTGTCGCAACGTAGTTGAGCGCATAGTGTTCACATAAATTCCTGCATTCAGGATTGTCCGCGCCGTCCACAACAATCGTTTCTTCCGGAGGATCGGTCATCCCCGCCATGATTTTCAGCAGCCGTGCCAGTTGCTCCGTATCCCCGAGCACCGGGATAATCGCTGTCACTGTCGCGTTCTGGTTACTGGTCATTCCGGTTTGTCACGCAATAGTCCATCCAGCCACCGGTGGAGTTGTTGCCGGGCCGGGCGAGCATCGGCTTCAAGATCAGCATGAAGCCGGGGCAGATCGCTGGCAAGGTCGATGTCATACATTCGAGGCAGACGTTTGACAGTATGACCGCTTTCAACACACATTCGTTCCAGCGTACCCGCCAGGCCCGCGGTACTCCACGGCAGCCCGCTCAGGTCAGGCCAGGCTGTGCGGCTGCCCATCAGCGTGACACCCCCGTCGTCAGCCGGACCGAGAACCACATCCGCCGTGCCGGAAAGACTGCGGGCCCGGGCAAAATAGTCCTGATCCAGAACCGGCGCATCGCTGCCGATAAAAAGAAGTACTTCATCGTCCCGGCTGCGAATCGCCCTGTCCACGCTGTTGATGCGATTGCCAAGATTTCCCTCCGGCTGCGCAATGACCCGGCAGGAACGCCCGAGCAGCGTTTCCGCCCACGCCCGATCTTCGACGCATGCCGGCGACAATACCACCGGTCCGGGCCACGCTTCGGCATCCTCCAGAACCGTTGCCAGCAGGCGGTTGGCGAGTGCTTCGGCGGCACGCGTACCGAGATCGGCTGCGATCCGCTGCTTGCCGATTCCGGGTGCCGGGCGCCGGCAGAATATGACTAATGTTGAACTGTCGGTCCCGGATCGGCTCATAATATCGGTAGGAATGCTTTCCTGTCGTCGCTGTGGAGGTTAACGAATGCGAGCGGATGTACAACATTACTACGGCGAGGTGCTGCAGTCCTCGGGTGACCTGAAGACCAGCGCCTGCTGTACGGATGCCGCTGCACCCGGCTACCTTACGGCAGTATTGAAGCAGTTGCATGATGAAGTACTCAGCAAATACTACGGCTGCGGCCTGGTATTGCCGGAGGCACTCGAAGGAATGCGGGTCCTCGATCTGGGTTGCGGGGCGGGCCGCGACTGCTATGTACTGTCGTGTCTTGTCGGGGAATCAGGCCATGTGACTGGCGTCGACATGACGCCTGAACAACTGGCCGTTGCCCGCAAACACCAGGACTTCCATGCAGAACGCTTCGGTTACGCGCGCTCCAATGTCGAGTTTATCGAGGGCGATATCGAGCGCCTGGAAGCCTCGGGCCTCGAGTCCGGCAGTTTCGATATCATCGTCTCGAACTGTGTCATCAATCTCGTCGATGACAAACAGGCGGTGCTCGACCAGGCATGGCGATTGCTCAAACCCGGCGGCGAATTTTATTTTGCCGATGTCTATGTCGATCGCCGTGTTCCCGAGCCGCTCAAACAGGATCCGGTACTGCGCGGCGAATGTCTGTCAGGTGCGCTCTACTGGAACGATTTTTTGTACCTGGCCCGCAACTCCGGTTTCGTGGCGCCGCACCTGGTCATCGACCGGCCGCTGTCCGTGGACGATCCCGGGATAGCCGAACGCCTGGGAGCCATCCGCTCGTGTTCCGCCACCGTGCGTTTGTTCAAAGTGGACGATCTCGAGCCGGGCCATGAGGATTACGGTCAAACGGTCAAATACCTGGGCACAGTTCCGCACCATGGCGAACAACTGGTATTCGACAAGTACCATGCGTTCGCCACAGGAGTCCCGGTGGCTGTGAGCAGCAATACATTCAGTATTCTTGGCGCAAGCCGTTTGCGGCGGCATTTCGAGTTTTGCGATCCGGGTGACAGCCACCGCGGGCAGTTTGCCAGCCAGCCCTGCGCGGTTGCTTTCGATGCCGGCCCAAAGGTATCGGCAGGGTGCGGAACAGCGCAGGACCCTGACGCCGCCGCCAGCGGGCCTGGAACGATGACCGGCGCCTGCTGCTAGCCTAAAAACCGGCCTCCCGGCCCGGAACCGGCCGGTCCGAAAACCGCCTCCCGCTGGAAACCGTCTAACTCTTTGTTTTAACTTGGAATAGGCAAGTGCGGCCAGGGCGATCTCCGCCCGGTGAGCCGCTGTGGCGAGCGCGCCACAGCGCGCCGGTTCCCGGCCCTGTCCCGGCTTGTTGCAGCAGACCCTAAAAAAACCACCATATAATCAACAATATAAACAACCAGCGTTTGACATAATCCAACTTCAGGGGCTCTAATGTTCAATCGACAGTGCGGTGCCGGTGGATCAGGATATAATGCCTTCCGCCGATCCGGAGCCGATCTGCCCAGCCGAAATATTAGAATTCAATGACGGTGGGCGATCTCGGTCAGACCGAATTTCAGCCGGTCACTTTCGGCAGCCAGCCAGTAATTGTCATGAGACAAGTGGCCGGCGAACCAGTTTGTGTCTGGCGCCCCGAACAAGCAGTCCAGCCGATGTCCCGTGTCAGGGTTTATACATTCGGACGGGATTGTGCGGGGCGCCGGGCCTCTCCTCTATCTGCACTGCCTGAAGCGCTGTTTTTCCAGCTCGCGTCGCCGGGTTTTCAGTTTGCGGCCCTGTTTTACCGAATAGCCTGCCCGTAACCGGGACTGGACTTTTTCCAGGCGACGATCGATAGCAGCACATTTTTTCTCCGTGGCTCCGGGCGAACTGCGTGCTGCATCTGCCACAGAAGCGATCGCGAAGCCCGGAACAACCAGTAACCAGATAAGTATGCGAAGCTGCATTGTCTTGCTCCCGAAAAGAACCAGCATCTCCTGTTTGGGTTGCCGATACGAGCCGGCTTTCTGGCTGCTGTATACAGATATGGCGAGGCGGTGGCCTTATCGACCATGGGCATCGGTCGCAGGATGCCCGCCAGTGCGCACCGGGGCGCTGCGCAGTCATCGATGACTGCGCTGGACGTGCTGAGATTTTCCGCCGCCGGCTTCAGGTCGACCTCGGATACCGCCGCGCACCGGCATCGACGCGTTGCCGTTACATCGGCCCGGGGTACGTCGGCAAGGGCTACATCGGCCCGGGGTACATCGGCAAGGGATGCTCGGCGATCACGAACTCGCTCACCGGCCTGCCGCCGATCAGGTGCTCCTGGATCACGCGTTCCAGCACTTCCGGCGTGCAGGCGCGATACCAG
>JAJRXW010000147.1 GCA_024276095.1 Gammaproteobacteria bacterium | reverse complement strand
GCCCATTCCGCCAGCGGTCCGAGCGCGCTGATGCCGCCCAGGCGGTGTGAATTGTTTTTGGCTACCCGGGCGGCATCCAGGTAGGTCCCGGAGTCCGGATATGCCATGCGATCGTCTGGTTCGCCGGAGCCGGTCATTCCCGGAATTTGTTCCGGCGTTTCTTTCAGCGGACGCCAGAAACCGGGTTCCGGACTGGTTTCGCCGCTCCCGCCAACGGTATCCGCATAGTCGAGCGGACGGTTGCCGGTGTAGAAATAGTCATCGGGCTGCTGGCGGGCCAGCACCCGGATCAGCATGGGCCGGCGTGCCTGCAGCCTGAGCCGGTGATGCCCGGCCGGTATGTCCAGGTAGGCATGGGCGGGCCGTCCCAGCGGCCTGTTGTGATCTTCCATCTCGATGGCTGCTGTGGTATCCAGCAACGTGGCAAGGTCGAAGATCCGCCACGGCTTGCCGTCGAGATCCGCACGAATCCGGTAGCTGTCCGCGGCGGGTCCGCCCTGGTCCGGATACAACAGGCGGCTGTCGATCCTGATCCGGGCCGGCCCGTCGAGTTCCAGTTGTACCGGAGTGTCGAGGCTCATGCGCCAGTAGTCATATTGTCGTGTGCCGTCGTTCAGGCGAAGCTTTGGCGCCGAGGGCGGCGGCTCCAGCAGCTCGCGATAGCTGACGGCGACCAGCCGGTTGGCTTCCCGCGATGTGAACAGGGCGATTTCGATCTTGCCCGTGGCGCCTGTTTTTCTTTTCACGCGTACCAGCGTGACGCCACCGGCAGGAGGTACGGCCACCAGTGCCTGCTCATCGCCGGTCGGCGCCGGGTCCAGCGATGCGAACAGTCCCGATCCATTTGACCAGCTGATTTCAAATTCCTGTGGATCGATGGGACCATCCAGGCGCTGGATGCCCACTTTCTCCCCGGCGGGCACCTGGACAGTCATGCTGCCGGCGGGTGCCAGAATATAACTGCGAACCAGCCCGGCGAGGCGGCGTGCCGGTTCGATGCCATCGACTTGCCTGGCCACATCCCAGTTCGCCCGGACAGCCACCCGCTCCAGCCACGCCTGCTGGGTATCGTCAGGCTCCGCCGGAACCGGTGAATGGCGCAGCAGCAGCGCCAGGCAGATCAGCGATGTGAACAGGCGGCGGCTCATTGCTGCATTCCGCTCCCCAGGCATTTTGAAAACCCTGCCAGCAGTACCGGTTCGGCTTTCAGCCGTTGACGTGTTTCCCGGTTCAGCTCCACGTGTACGAACCCCTCGTGGCCATGCCGGCGCAAGGCCTTGCCGTGAAAATTCCTGGTGGCGCCCAGTTCGCTGACATCGGCGCCGTAAACCAGAACCGGCGCTTCGATCATCGGTCGCAGGCAGCGGGCAATCAGTTCCACCGAGCGCGTGGTCCAGCGCGTACCGCTGCTGAGTATCACCGCGGCCGAGCCGCCGGCCTGGGTGCTGCGCCGTTTGTTGTCGAAACCGTGAATCTGTATCAGCCGTCCGTCCGGATACGATCTGATCATGGCGCGGGTCAGCGCAACGAACAGGCTGTCCGGTCTTTTGGCAAGATCCGCTGTGCCGTGTTTGTCCTTGACGTCGCGTTGCGCCGAATTCCACGCCAGGATTGCGACTCCTTCACGCATCAGCCCGGCAGTAATGTCCCCGGTGTACAGGTCGTGATAGGCATGCGGCGCCTGGATGATCAGCGGTCCGGGCGTGTTCCGGTTAAACAGGTACACCCCGTTGCCGGTGCACGGCGAGCCGGTTTCCCGCAGCCCGGTCCATCCGGTATCCGCTGCGGAAACTTCGATCAGCCGGTAGCCGAGTTCTGCCCACTCGCCGGCGAACCGGTCATCAGGCATTTGTGTTCCCTGCAGCATCCGGCTGAACAGGGACTCTGCCCGGTTCAGCTGAACATTCGACATCGGGCGATAGGTTTCGCAGGCGTGTTCGGGCCGCAGTTCCCGCCACGCGCCCGCCTGGGCCTGCGGGCAGAGCAGGGTCAATCCGAGCACGATACCCAGCGCTGTTTTGCTGCCGCACCGGAAACTTCTGCTAGAGTTTTGTGGTCGGGACATAAGCCGGCTCCTGGAAAAGCGAACGAAACTCTGACTGTCCGGCAGTCAGCCGGTAGAGTGTCAGGTAGGCATCGGGCGTGGCGTCCAGCGTGAACCGGATTCGGTACCTGCCCGGCGGCAAATCCGCCCCCAGGGGCAGAAAGAATCGTTGCCCTCCACTCAAGGGTTTCATGGTTGAGTTCAGTACCGGTATAAGCGTCGGGCTCTCCTGCCTCAGGTCGAACGACCGGTTGAGGAAAGTCCATTCCTGCCAGGGGCCCCGGCCGCTTCGTGTCTCACCGATGATGGTCGCGCTCAGTTCCGATCTTGCCGAGGATTCCGTATAGAGCTGGCCCAGCAGCATTTCAGCGCCGCTCGATTCCTTTTGATACTCGAATTCGAGCCTGCCGCCGGACAATTGCATCGCCAGCCGCCGCAGAAAGGCAGGAGTCCGGGATTCGGCATGGTTGATGAACCAGCGGCCCGGTTCCGCTGCAGCGACAGCAATCTCCCTGGTGCCGGGTGTAACGGGCGGGAGGCGCAGTTCTCCCTGGCGACCGGCGATCTGCACCGAGCTATAGGGTTTGCCGTCAAGCATCAGCCGGATATCGAGGGGGGATGCCCGGTTGCGCAGATACAGCAGATCCGGACTGATTTCCCGCCGGCCCGGCAGGCCGCGAAATTTGAACTGCTCGGGCCGGCCGGTTCTGATTTCGTGATAAACGGCCGCAAGACTCCGGTCACGTACCGGCAGATTCTCTGTACGCGGAATCAGCAAAAACCTGGCCCGCCAGTCTCCGACGGGTTGATAGAGTTGCCAGTCGTAGTCTCCGGCGAGCAGTTGTGCATTCGTTTCCGGCGGGCGCGGCTGTACAACGAGGATGCTCGACCTGAATTCACGGCGCAGCTGATCTTCCGCCACCGGGCGCAGCAAAAACCAGGCCGGCTGTTTTTCCTGGTCGTCTCCGAATGCCCGGTAGTCTTCCGGTACCCGTACTTTTCTTGGCAGTGCCGAAGGTCGTGAATAGGTGGTCACCAGCAATTCATGCTGCGATGAAAAACGCATCCTCGCGACCTGCGGCGGTAAATCGAAGTAATAGCGGATCGGCTCCGAGATATTCATTCCCGCCTCGACAGCGGCCAGCCGGTCATAGTTTGACAGCTCCAGTTGCGCAGCCAGCAGGCCGCTGCGGATTTCGTTACCGTCATCGTCAAGAAGTTCGTAAGAGAGCGTACGAGCGAGCGTATCCTCTGCAGACTGCATCCGGGTGCGTATATCGACCCTGAACGGTGTCGATTGCAAACTCACATGATCGATATCCACCGACAGGGAACCGGTGGCATCCACCAGGTATGACCGTACGTGCAGGGGTTCCGGCGTCAGTTCGAGCTGTGTTTCTCCGGTGCTGCCCCGGGCACGTACTACCATCGGTGCGGGCGCCGCGATTTCCAGCAGGCCGCCGTTGAATCTCTTTCCCAGCCGGTAAGTGCCGGTGCCGGAAGGCACACGCGTTTGCCATCTCTGGGTAATACCCTGCCCGTACCAGCGAACGGTCATTTCCGGTTCCGCG
>JAJRXW010000146.1 GCA_024276095.1 Gammaproteobacteria bacterium | reverse complement strand
ATTGCGTATATTTTTGACAGAGGAAAATGACCATGACGACACGTGCCCGAACAGCCAAACAAATTGGTGCCATTGTGCGCCGTGAACGGCGACGACAGGGGCTGACCCAGGCTCAGCTTGGAGACAGCATCGGTCTTCGCCAGGCAACCGTATCGAAACTCGAGAGCGGTGAACCTGCAACCCAGCTTCGCACGCTGCTTGATGCGCTGACCGCATTGAGTTTGGAAATCATCATCGATGACCGTAGTAAAAGCGCGAATGCTGACCTTGAGCAACTGTTCTGATGCCTCGCCGACGAGCCCACGCTCCGCTTAATGTGTTTCTGAACAGCCGGCTGGTGGGCGAGCTTGTGCGAGCGCCGTCCGGCGCAATTGCGTTCAGTTATGACGCGAGTTGGCTGAGCTGGGACCACACATTTCCGATCTCCCTGTCAATGCCCCTGCGTGAGGATCGCTACATCGGTGATCCCGTGATAGCGGTCTTTGACAATTTGCTGCCTGATAATCGTGAGATCCGCCGGCGGGTGGCAGCTCGCACAGGTGCCGGGGATGATGACGTCTACAGCCTGCTTTCTGCAATCGGGCGCGATTGTGCAGGTGCTTTGCAGTTTCTGCCCGTCGGGACCGATCCTGGTCCCGCAGGAAACATTGAGGCGGAACCGGTAGACGATGAAACGATTGCCGAGATCCTTGGTGCTCTTGAAACCGCGCCACTCGGTCTCGGCGAAGATGATGCGTTTCGAATCTCTCTCGCCGGAGCGCAGGAAAAAACGGCACTTCTGTACTGGAAGGAATCATGGTGGCGGCCGCGTGGAACGACGCCAACAACCCACATACTAAAGCCTCAAATAGGCCAGCGTGGTGCTGGTGATCTTTCCCGGAGTGTTGAAAACGAATATCTGTGCATGCAAACTCTGAAGGCCATGGAACTGCCGGTTGCAGAAACCCGTATCGTGGACTTTGGTCAACAGCGCGCACTTGTGGTGGACCGGTTTGACCGTCAGTGGACGAGGGATGGTCGACTTCTGCGCGTTCCACAAGAAGATTGCTGCCAGGCTTTGTCCGTTCCTTCGGCACTCAAGTATGAAAGTGATGGCGGGCCCGGGATAGTCAGCATTCTGGAACTCCTTAAAGCCAGCGATGACCCGGCAGGTGACCAGGCGCTATTTTTGAAAGTACAGATCGCGTTCTGGCTTCTGGGCGCAGCAGATGGTCATGCTAAAAACTTCAGTCTGTTCCTGCATCCGGGGGGTGGGTTTCGGTTGACGCCGGTCTACGACGTAATGTCCACTCAACCTCTGCTGGATTTGAATCAAATACGACGCAACCAGATGCGGATGTCCATGGCTGTTGGGAGGCGCCGTCATTACCGTCTTCATGAAGTGATGCCAAGGCATTTTCAGCAGTCGGCCGCTCTTGCTGGTGTGTCAGCATCAGTCGTAGAGCAGATCTTCGACGAGATCACCGAGAAAATGCCGACAACCATTGATGGTTTGCCGAATGCTGAGCTCCAGCATTTGCCGATGGACCTGGTGGAATCAGTGTTTGGCGGTATTCGGCGCCGATTGACGTTGATTGAGACTATGTTTCCCCGAATCCGGGCGCCATGATACCTGTGCATTCGTCGAATAAAGAAGGCGATGAACAATCATCGCCTTCTTTCTTTCTTCAACCGACGTGTCAATCGTGTTCGATTTCACATCGCTTACGCTTGCTCTTTATCTTGCGTACTTTGATGCGTTTGTTCGAGAAGGCTTCGTTGACTACCATGGGCCCGAAATCTCCCACTGTGAACTGCTGTACGGCAGCACAGGCGGTTTCGCCACCCTGGCCACAGGTCACCAGCTTCGGGGCGGGCTCGAACAGCAGGTTCTTGAACAACTCGCCCATGGTGTAGGAGACGCTGGGCGCGAGCGGTGCGAATGAGAAGCCCTCGTTGGGATCGTCACCGAGCTTGCCGCCATCCAGGTTATAGGCGAAGCCGAAAAACGCAGTCGGGCTAAAGGCCGGGGTCAGGTCGATCGGGGTTTCCCGCTCGTCGAATACCTGTTTGAAACGCGGAATGCCGAAGAAGTCGATAAAGATGAGCTCCACGCGGATGAACTCGTTACCAACGGGCAGCGGGGCACCGCTCGAGGCGGGGTCGAACAGCGGCAGGTTGTTGGCCAGAAAACCGGACATGCTATAGAGCACGCCGTCACCGTCCAGGTCCCGGCCCCAGAATCGAACCTTGATCTTGCTGCCATTATCGAAACCGCGTTGAACAAACTCGAGTGCGATCAGCCCGCCGTCGTGATCGTCAAAGTCGTCGTAGTCATCATCGTCAGGGCTGGCGTGCGATGGGCTGAACAAAAACATCGCCAATGAAATGGCGATGAATAATTTACTGGTTAGTTTGATCGTCATGTGTGTGCTCCTGTGTCCGGGGCCACTTCTCTTTAGTGAGTCTACGGGCCCATTCACCGGCTACACTGCACCCGGCGGCCTCCGGAATCCTGAGAAAGTTGTGTTATATTCGTGAATTCCTGCCTTTATGGCAGGCGGCGCGCCGGATGTAACATAATAAAAATAGTGAATGTTCTTGAAGCAGGCCGCGTTGTTCTCGACTCGGCCAACGAACGGCTGACACTGGACGGTCAACTTGTTCTGCTGCGCAGCAAGCCGCTGAGGCTGTTGCGCGAGCTGATGGTTCGCGCCGGCCAACTGGTAACCAAGGAAGACCTGATCGAATCGGTCTGGGAGGGGCGACCGCATTCCGATGCAGTGCTGACGACGGCGATCAAGGAAATTCGTCAGGCACTTGGCGACAATCCGCGTGAACCCTGGGCCGTTGAGACGGTGCATGGGCGCGGCTACCGCTTCCTGCTGCCCGTCACCGACCGCCCGGCGGCGAAGCCGGATACTCACAGCCCGTCGCCAGCCATCAGCCTCGCCAGTCGCCGGCCGCTCCGTTGGGTGCTGGGCTTCGTGATTGCAGGCCTGGTGGTGGCAGGCAGCTACTTCCTGTTCGAGCGCAGCGCAGCCAACGCTGTTCGTTCGGTCGCCGTTCTTGCGTTTGACGATATGACCAGTGACGGCGATCAACGCTGGTTCGCCGATGGCCTGGCCGAAGAGTTGCTGAACAGCCTCGTGCGTATCGACGGCCTGCAGGTGGCCGCGCGTACCTCGACCCAACGTTTTGCGGGCGCCGACATCGATATCCGCGAGATCGGTAAAATCCTGGGAGTCAGCCATGTGATCGAAGGTTCTGTGCGAACCGCCGATAACGGCAAAATACGCCTCACCGTGCAGCTGATCCGCACCTGCGACGGTTTTCACCAGTGGTCGTCCACCTGGGACCGAAATCTGTCCATGGCCAGCGCGCTCGACATTCAGAAAGATGTGTCCGAGCGTGTCGTCGATCTGATGCAGGGGCGGCCGTCATCGCCGCAGCAAACCATGCAGGTTGATTCACTGTCCGATGCCGCCTGGGAATTATTGTTGCGGGGCCGCCAACTCGTCGAGCGACGCAGCGCCGAGGGCATCAACACAGGCATCAGTCTGTTGCATGAAGCAGTGGAGATGGCGCCGGCCAACGCGACGGTGCACGCAGCACTGGCGTCGGCTTACCTGTTTGCCGGCGATGCCATGCAGCGGCCGCTGGATGAGGCGATTACCATGGCCGGTCGTCACGCAGAACGGGCTCTGGAACTCGATCCGGAATCGGTAGAGGCGCTGGTGGCATCCTCGTTCCTTGCCCTCGCCCGTCGCGATCCCGGTACTGCGCTCGCGTACGCCGATGCCGCCGTTGCCATCAGTCCGGGCCACGCTCGCGCTCAACAGCGGCGAGGCGTCGTATTGTCAATTCTGGGCCTGAAAGAAGAAGCCTACGCTGCATTAAATGTGGCGCGCCGACTGGACCCGCTGGCCCCTGTTGTTCTTGCCAACTACAGCCAGATCGCGATGTTCACGGGGCGGGTCGACGAAGCCTTTGAAGTTGCCCGGGACAACCTGCGATGGAATCCGCTGAATCACACCGCCCGCTACATCATGGGCAGCCTGTCATTGCAGGCCGGTCAATACGAACGCGCGCACGTCTGCCTGCGCACGGCGCTCGAGGCCAGCCCGCAGCAACCGCTCATAGCGGGCAGGCTCGGTGAACTTTACTGGCGCATCGGTGCCGATGAGCGGGCAGTGCAGGTCGCCGCCGGGCCATCCGGCTGGGCGCCTCGCGCAGCCGTACTGCTGGGTCGCGGTGAAATCGAGCGGGCCCTTGCGGAATCCGGCGACGTTCAGAGTCGCGGCCTGAATGGCATCACGCCACTGGATATTCACTATTGGGCCGGCGATATGGATGCCGCTGCTGTTTGGGCAAACCAGTTCGTCGATTCCATTGGCGACATCGACCGGCTTGCCTCAGCCGCGGTGCTGCCCGACGATACCGTGACGGCTCTGGCCGTATTGGAGGCGACAGGCGATGCGCGGGCATCGGCGATCCACGATGCACTCGCGATCCACTTTGCCAATCGCAGTCCGGACGATGTGCGGATCTACAGTGAGCTCGTATCGGGCGCCGCCTGGCATGCACGTCAGGGCGACAACGCTGCTGCGATGCTGTGGCTGGCGCGGGCGGCCGAACTCGGTTTTGTAATGCGGGAACTGGATCTCGACCCGTCTTTCGATTCGTTGCGGTCCATGCCGGGCTTCAATGCCCTGCGAGCGCGGATGGCACAGCGCGCCGCTGAAGTGCGTGCCCGGCTCGACGACGTTACCGGTCAGTGCTAGAAGCGATTCGCCTGTTGCTGCTGCGTACGCTGAAAAGCGCTGATCCCGGTTACCCGCACAGTGTTGTCGCCTGCAGTTACGGCAGTGCTGACGCCTGCTGTTTTGCCCATGCAATGAACAAGGCTTTTTGTGCCTCGGTCATGCGGTGGTCAACCAGGCCGGATTGAGCGTCTTCCATTCCATGCGGAAAAAAGGGGGTGTATCGGCTGTCCTGCTCCACGAGCACTGCCGGCGACAGTGTTCCGGGCCGGTAGTTGGGTTTGATGAGCAAATAATAGCGTGCATCCCGCGTCATCTGCTGTCTCATTAGCTGTGGCCACTCCCAGTCTTCGAATGTACCGCGGGTCTTGAGCTGCTGCAGGAGGTCGCTGCCGTTCCCGTAATCAATCCGGTAGGACTTCGAGTAAGCTGCGTTGTCCGGCAGGCCTGCCTCCAGTACCGACGGTGCCGCATGAATCACGGGCGGTGTGTGGATTACGCGATCCAGGTCCGCAGTGGAATAGAGTTTCGAGGAGATTATCTTCAGTCGCAGTGGCGGTTGCTCGACGAATACCGAATTTCCCTGCCTGGGCCGCGCGGCGACCAGGTTCACGAGTTCAACCTCGGTTGCCAGGTAGGCTGTTCGTATATTGCGTGTCCCCACCGTGCGTTCGACCGGCATACTGTTGAGCATGGTTTCTGCTTCAGCCGGCGCGATGCTCCAGAATTCATGAAGCGGGTCCGCCATTGGGAGGAGCCTGAGGCCGGCGAAGCAGTCGGCAAAGATGAGCCTCATGGTTGCGGTTGCATTGATACCGTGCAGCCAGAACCCGTTGTGCTCGAAGTCGTACTCGGGTAACACGACTTCGCCCAGAATCAAATAGCGTTGTGGCGCATGCACTGCACGTGCCTGTAATTTTGGCAGCGCCTGTGCCCTGAACGCCGCTTCAGTACGTTTTTTCTCGAACTCTGTGGCTCCGCGCCAGCCTTGGTCCATCGGGCGGTCGGGGAAATAAGCTGCATCGTCATCTGCTGTCAGGTATATTCGAGTCATGCAGCGTGCCGAACGGGCGGAAACGAAAGCTTCCGGATAGATGCCCAGGCCGATAAAATTTCCATAGTCGGAGAGCGCCTCCCTGGCCTCGGGAGACTCCGCCAACCAGCCCGGGTTGATGTCTTTGGGCGGCATCAGGATCAGCCCTGCACGTGTTTTCAGGTTAAATTCCCGTGCTTCGGCAGGTGCGTCCGCTGGCAGCGTGCGTTTGTCGTAGGTTGTTTGTACGGTTGCATGGGCGACCGGAACCGGCGCCGACCTCTGCGAGAAAAAAGAGGTCAATACCTTTCCTGGCCAGGCATAGGTTTCGCTGAAATCCTCCCTGCTGCGATATTCCAGCGCGTCAATTGCGACCACCTCGGCGGCCAGCTGACAGCGCGGACGGGTGGCTCCTTCGGCCTGGGGCCTGCCGGTAATTTTCAGTTGCAGGCCGATGAAAATCGATGCGCCACGGCCGGGCAGCCGGGAACTGCGATTCTGCACAATAAATGCCTCGGCTTCGCTTTCGGGCACTGCGAATGCATCGAGTTCGAATGTTCTGTCCAGCTTCAGGCAGGTCAGCCCGGCGACGCCGGAGGCCAGCGCCGCTTCTTCGGGCAATAAAAACGTCACCGGAAAGGCCTGCTTGTCGAAATCGTAAGCGTTGGTGCTGAGCATGGCCGGCAAAAACAGGTTGAGCGTCAGCGTCTCCGCGGTTTCGATGCCGGCAAGTCGGGTGCGCCATTCTTCGACGATGGCGCGTCGTTTGAAGGGACTGGTTTGATAATCCGCGGAGCGCAGGGTCTGTGCGACTTCTTCTGCAAAGAAGAGCCGCGCGAAAGATTCCACCGCTCTGTCATCCTGGAGCACATCCGGGTGGTAGCGTAAATAGATACCTGCGAGTTCGGCCTGGGGCGGCAGCAGGCTGGCATAATAGTCGGCCACTCGCTGCCGGTCGTCGGTCAACGCGAAAAGCTGTCCCAGTTGTCCATTGCGCCCGTTGCCAACGGCGTTGAGCGTATTCGCCGCCGAGTTGCTGACAGCCGCAAGCGCACATACCAGAAGCGCGGCAAGTGCGCCGGGCCGCGCGGGCGAAAAACAGCTTATAACCATGGGCTCCTCCATCCGAAAAATACCGTCGCAATTTGCGTGAAGCCGACCGGTTGTTCTCAATGCCCGTTGTCAGGAAAGGAGGTCGCTGCCTGTGGCTTTCTTTCACGCGCCCGGATAATACATCGAATCGAAAAATACAACTATGGCGCCGGTATCTCGTCCGGCTCGAGTTTTCGAATCCGGCACAGCAGGCAGCGGGCGATCGAGCCGCCGCACACCGGGTCAACCTCGTCGGTCAGCGGCGTGAGGACATTCGCACCGACTTCCATGACACCTTTGATCAGGTCGTCTTCTCCCGGCATGTACCACAGGCCTTCGGCGTTCACTACGCGCGGGTCCATACCCGGTAACAGGCATACTTCGCGTTTAATACTCCTGTCGGTGGTCGGGGCTTCGATACAGATCCAGTCACCTTCCTCGAGTCCATACAGTGCTGCAGTTTCCGGCGCCATTTCCAGTTGCGGGAAAGGACGGCGTTTGTGCAGCCTGGGTATTTCGATGCCCAGCGTGCTGTAGTACTCGGTCGAGCGTGTGCCGCTTATCAGCACCAGCGGGTAGTCGCGGGTCATCGGCGATGATTCCAGCGGGCTGTAGGGTGTTTCCACATAGTCCGGCAACGGGTCGTAGCCGAAGCGTTCGAGGATGTCCGAATTGAACTCAATTCTGCCCGAGGGTGTATTGAAGCCTGCCGCGCCGTCTTTTCGAATCCTGCCGCTGCGGTATTTTTCCGGCTCATTTGGCGTCGAGCAGGAACCTTTCTCGACGAATTCATCGAAGCTGATGCCGAGGGGTTTCAGCCGGTAATCGAGCAGCTCGCGGTTCGTTGTGAACGGCAACCGGTCTCCGTACCCCATGCGTTTGAGCACTTCCAGCACCGGTTCGGCTTCGTCGCGCGCTTTGCCGCGTGGTTCGACCACCCTGGGGCGTGCCGAGACCATATTGATCCCCGCATACTCGGTAATTGCATCGGACTCGAGGTGCGTAGTGATCGGCAGGATGTAGTCGGCAAGGCGCGCAGTGGGGGACTCGAACAGGTCGGAGACAATCAGCAGATCCAGTTTTTTCATCGCCCTGATGACCGTGGAAGTATCCTCCAGGCCGACGACCGGATTGCAGTCCGTCCACAAGGCCCGTACCGGGTGTGGTTCACCGGTCAGGATGGCATCGATGACATGGCGCGGATGCGGGTAGGGCGTTGTAATGGCGTGTGGCCCGGCCAGCAATGGAAAGCGATCCGCACCGAGCTGTTTGCTGAAATCGCGGTTATCGTCGATGCCGAGACTGGCTGCATAATAGCCCGGCATCCGTACGCCGGTTGGAGGCAGGAAGCCGTTGTTTCCGGGCAGGTCGATACCGCCTTTGAGTGCCGGCAGAAACCCCATCAACCGCAGCGCGGAAATCGAGTTGCCGCCCATGGTGGCGCCGATGAAGGTATAGAGCGCAGCTGTATCGGCCTGTGCGAACATCCTTGCCGCCGCAACGATATCCGCAGCGGGCACCCAGGCCAGCTCGGCAACGCGTTCGGGCGTGAACGCCGCTGCCCTCGTTTTCAGGTCTTCGAAACCGACGGTCCATTCGCTGATGAAATTGCGATCGTACCAGCCCTCAGTGATCAACACGTTGATCAGGCCGAATGCCAGCGCCGCATCGGCGCCGGGCCTGATTCGCAACCAGAGAGATGCTTCTTTTGCCGAGCGCGTCGGGCGCGGATCGACGACTATTGTTTTTGTGCCGCGCCGTTGTGCGTCGAGCACGCGCTGGTGCTTGGAGCCGTTGGTTTCGCTGAGGTTGATCCCCCACAGCACCAGCACGTCGGAATCGAGTACTGATGTAAAAGACGGGTAGGTCAGCAGATTACCGTAAGTCAGCATGTCCGCCATCAGTTGCGGCGTGAAGCACTGGTGCGAGTCATGCTTGAAGAAAGTCGGGCTGCCGGTGATGGCACAGAAGATGTCGTAGGCAAAGTAGTCCTTGGGCGGCAGCGCCTGAACGGCGAGGGCCCGCGCGCCATCTTCGTCAATGATACGGTTGAAACGGGCCGCGATATCGTCAAGGGCATCGTCCCACGAAACCCTTTCCCATTTCCCGGAGCCGCGCTCCCCGACCCGCCGCTGCGGGTAGATCACCCGTTTCGGTGAGTTGGTGATATCGAGCGTTGCCTTGCCTTTGACGCAAAGAAACCCTTTGCTCAGGGTGTGGGACTTATCCCCGATGAGCCGGCTTACCCGGCCGTGTTCAACATCAACGAGCATACCGCAGCGCACGAGGCAAAGCCGGCAGGTCGTGTGAACGGTCGTCAGCATGCTTTCGAACTCTGATACGTTGCCAGGCTCATTTGTTGTTTCCGGGAATTCGTAATTTTTCAGTATATTGGCTTCTCGATTGGCTGCAAGCTGATTCCATCGGTGGCAGTGCCGCGGTGGCTGGTCAATACAGGCCCGGGATGGTGCATGTGCTGGCCAACCGGCGGTCGAATATAATCACACAGGCGCTGTCGGGCCGCCTGAGGCGACGATGCCGCGAACCGGTTCAGGTAATCCCGGAGGTAAGCAGTGGTCCAGAATACCGGCGTGAAAAATACCCATCGTGATGCTGGAGTTCGGGGAAATGACGCAGCAGGTCTCGTGCATTGCGCTCGCTGATCATTGGCTCGCTCGCGCTGACGGGACTGCTGTCATCGGCATATGCACCAAGCGGCCTGTCCGGGAGCGAATATCCGGAGTATGCGTCACCGTCAGATATTCCCTCGACGACATTTGCCCTGGGCCAGCGAATATACGGAATCCGGATGTCGCCGAACGGGCAGTACGCGGTGGCCTTCTATCCGGCGGGTGACCGCTTCCAGCTCAGGCTGCTGTCCATTGGCGAGACGACGTCCAGTGACGTCAACAAGGCACTGGTCCGGGCGGCCGATCTTCAGAGAGTGGTCTGGATAGACAATGATTCAGTGGTTATCGAGCGAAGCAGAAGCTTTTTCAGTTTCGTATCGCTGCGCCTGCAATCGTCGCATCTCGTTTCCAGTTTTTCGCGTACGTCCGACAAGATGACCGATGTCGTCAGCATTGCTCACCTGACGCCGGAATCCTATCCAATGAACAGTATTGTGCACGCCCTGCCCGAGGAGGAAGGGCGGTTTCTGCTCTCCTATTCTCCCGACGGCAAGTCCTATCCCGGTGTTTATAAAATGGATATCCGTACCGGGGAATCCGAGACGGTGGTTCCTCCGATGGCGCCGTTCCAGGGCTGGTGGGCCGATGCAAAAGGGACGGTCCGGCTGGGTTTGGGCATGGCCAGGGGCGAAGTAAAGATGATAGTCCGGACTACGGAAAGTGAGGAATGGCAGGAGCTGGCGAACGATCAGCTGGTGGCGACCGGGCGCGTGGAACCTGTGTCGGTCGAGGCGGGCGGGAAAACGATGATCGTCAAGTCGGCGATGAACCAGGGTCGCTATGGTTTGTACAGAATCAGTCTTGAGACCGGAAAAATGCTGCAGAAGCTGTTTGAGCATCCCGTCGTCGATGTGCAGTCCATCACCGTATCGGGCCTTGATCAAAGGCTGCTTTCAGCCGAGTTCATTACCGACCGGCTCGAGCATCACTATTTTGACAAGCAGTATGGTTCCCTGCTTGAGGCAATCGGCCGTGCACTGCCGGATCGTTCGATTCGGGTTCTCCAGACTTCCCGGAATGATCGTTTCATGCTGATTTTCGCAGGCAACGAGATCTATCCTGGTGCGTACTATCGATTTGACAGTCAAACCGGGGAATTCCTGCTGCTCGATGAGGTTCGTACCGACATCAATCCGGCGCAGATGTCACCTGCGGCCAGGAAAAACTATTTCGCCCGTGACGGACTGGAGATCGACGGTTACCTGACAGTTCCTCTCGGCTCGACAGACGGGGGGTTTCCGACAGTCATCATGCCGCACGCAAATCCTGCCGGTCGGGATTTCATGACATTTGACTACTTCGTGCAGTTTCTTGCCAGCCGGGGGTTTGCCGTATTTCAACCCAACTACAGAGGTTCATCGGGGTACGGATATGCGTTTGGTTCCCTGGCATTCAATGGCTGGGGCATGGAAATGCAGGATGATCTCACTGATGCCGCCACGTTTTTGATCGATGAGGGGCTGAGCGATCCTGACAGAATCTGCATATCCGGGCGAAACTATGCCGGCTATGCTGCCCTGTTGGCCGTGATCAGGGATCCTGATATTTTTGCCTGTGCGATCGCCATCTCGCCCGTGACCAATTTGCCCGAGTGGGTGAAGCTGGTGCAGCGTAACTTTGGCAAGGAGGCGGCCCGGGCGATTTCCGGTGGACGCAGCAAGCGAAAGCTGAAGAAGTCTTCTCCACTGCACCTGGCGAAGGAATTGACACGTCCTGCACTGATTGTACACGGCACCGCCGACGGGGTGATTCCTTTCGACCAGTCCCTGCAGCTGGTAAAGAAACTGGACGGTCATGACAGCCCGCTGTCATCTATGGCGCTGCCGGGCGGCGATAACAACCTGTCGGATGTCAGGTTCAGGGCCCGTGTATTCGAGAGAATGGAGGCCTTCCTGAAACAACAGATAGGAACGGAAGGAGACGGTGTTTTTGAAGTTGCGGAGTAACATCCGGGTGATGGCTCGCTGTTGCGCGGTGAAAGCGTTCCTTGTTGTGTTTGCCATTTTCTTTGCGGGCATCAGCGCAGCCGGGGATTCCGGGGTCGATCTCATCCCGCTGGAAGTTTTTTCTGCGGCGCATGGTTACCGGAATGCCTCGCTCTCTCCGGACGGGCAATATGTCGCGTTGCTGGGAATGGCGGACGATCAGCCCAATGTCCGGATAATACGAATCGAAGCAGGGGCGGTATCGGTAGTGGCCGGTTTTGAGTTTCCGCAGTCCCAGATCGGCAGAATGGTCTGGATAACGCCGGCCGATCTGCTGGTCAGTCAAACAGTGACGCCGGTAGAAATAAAACCGGGCTCCGTTCTGCAGCGTCGCCTGGTCAGGATCGATATCGAAAACAGACGGGCATCTGAGGTCCTGTCGTTCGGCCTGAATCGACTGATGGCAAACGCCCCGGGGAGCATATTGCGGGTGCTGGACGATGTGTCGGGCGATGTGCTGGTCGCGATACCTCCGGACGGGGGATTTTTCCCATCTGTCCAGGTGCTGAACATTTTCAATGGCGAGACAACGTTGCTCGAGCCGTCGTCTTCCGGTATCACCACATGGCTCACTGACTGGGATGGCCGGGTTCGGCTTGCCACCGGCATCGACAGAAAAGCCCGGAGCATTGTCAGGTACCGGGAGCCGGACGGGAGCAGTTGGGTCGATCTGTCGGAGAGCAGGGTGTTCTCCGACGGTAATTTTCTGCCAATCGCATTCAGCAGATCCGGGCGCAGTCTGTATATGAGGTCGGCGCTGGGCCGTGCACGCGACGGTCTTTATGAATTTGATTTCGATAAAGAGCGCATTACCCGCAAGATCTATGGGCACCCGAAATACGATATAGGGACCGTTTTCCTGGCCAATTTTGATCGTGAGATCGCCGGCGTATCCTATATCGATGACTATTTTCAGGTTGACTACCTGTCTGATTCCCTGAAGGAAATATTGACAGGAATTGACAGGCATCTGCCCGAAGCAATCAATGTCATACTGCAGTGGTCTTCGGATAAAGACGTTTTCCTTGTTCTTTCCGAGCAAATCCCTTTTCCGGCCCGGTATTATATTTTTCAGGTTGCCGGTGATCGCATGACCGAGCTGTCCTATGGCGGTGCGGAGATTTCTCGGTATCCCCTGGTTGTGCCGGAACGTGTCACCTACTATTCGAGCGATGGCCTGGAAATACCCGCCTACCTCACCCGTTCGAAGCGCCAGCAGGAGCAGCCCGCGCCAACAGTGATTCTTCCCCATGGGGGTCCCTGGGTGCGGGACTACATCACCTTCAATGACTGGGCCCAGTTTTTTGCCAACCGCGGTTATGTTGTTTTTCAGCCGAATTTCCGGGGATCCAGTGGCTATGGCACTTTATTTCAAAGGCGCGGATACGGTGAATGGGGGGAAGCCATGCAGCGTGATCTCGAAGACGGGGTGCACTGGCTGATCGATCAGGGAATTGCGGACCCCGAACGCATCTGTATTGCAGGCGGCAGCTACGGCGGCTATGCGGCTTTGATGGCAAGCATAGAGAGCCCGGAATTATTCCAGTGTGCCATCGCCTACGCTCCGGTCACCAGCCTTTCGAAATTCGCCAACTCGTTTGGTAAATCGCCGTACAGGAAAAGCCTGCAGAGTGCTATCCGCGGCGAGGACAACAAAGCACCGATTCGCTCAAACTCGCCTGTTCGCCGTGGCAAAGATGTTGCGATACCGCTGTTGCTGGTTCATGGCACCAGTGATATCCGGGTACCTGTTTCTCACAGCCGGGACATGATGCGCGCACTCAGAAAATCCAGAACGGATGTGACCTATCTGGAACTCGCGGGCGAATCGCATTTCCTGTACCGGCCATCGGCCCGGCTGGCTGTGTTTGGTGCGATGGAGAAGCATTTGCAGCAATACCTGGCTGCAGACTGACTCTCGTATCAAAAATCGTATGCTGCGATCTGTGTCTTGTCCCTGAAGTAGTAAACGCGGTTGCTGATGGCGTCGACCTTGAAAGTCGGTTCTTTTTCAGTCATCGGGATTTCGCCGATTTCCTGGCCGTTGGTCAGGTCAATGCCGACCAGCATCATCTGCTTTTCTTCCCTGGTCATGAAAAACGCGATGTTGCGGGCCTTCTCCGCCGCTGCATAACGGGCCGAAACCATGCTGGCGTAACTGCCGGTAAGGTTCTGGGTGGATTGTGCATACGAACTCGCCATTCCCGGTGTGCCTGCACTGCCATACATGTTGCCAACGGCGGCAGCTGCCGTTACAGCACCCATCGCAATCAGTGCAAAACTGTTCATGCCGGGGGGCGCGAATTCTATGGACCAGGGGTTGGTGCGGGTGCTTGCGTCATGTGCAAGCACATGGTACTGGCCACGTACGATCAGGTTGTTGCCATAGGTTTCGATATCAATCGGAGGATCGCTGCGGTCTCCCCCGCCGGCAGCGCCTTTGAAGGCGCCACCGATGCCCCCGCTCAACAGGCCCCCGGCGATGTAGTTGCCCGATTTGACTCCGCCACCGCCGGTCCGGTCGAATACGAACATGACGAGGTTTTTTTCAATGACCGGATACACCCCCAGGTTGAACCCGGGAACTTCGCCGGTATCCCACAGGGTTTTTCCGCTCATGATGTCCAGTACCTGAAGCCTGCCTTTGGGCGGGATGCTGCTCAGGTGCTCGTTGATCAGCAGGTAGGGTGTTCCGGCAATCGCCGTTACATTGAAAGGCGCCAGCTTTTTAAAGTCGTCCCGCTGCCACAGGCGCTCACCGGACTCGGCCGCGTAGTGTGCGAGTGTGTGCTCGGTCGCAACGATCAGCGTTCCGCCAAAGTGAGTTTCGACCACTCCACCGGCTCGGCAAGAGTGTCTTCCCATACGGGCTGAGCTGCGAAACATGCTGCAGTCCAGAGTAGCATTACGCAAAATAGCGCCCGCAAGATCTTCGTCATGATGTTTTCTCCCTTTGTTGCCGATTCCCCTGCTCTGTCGCTGATGTGTTGTTCTTGTTTGAGCGGTCGTTCGGACTGGTCTGCGTACATCATCGAGCGCCGCTATGCTAGCGATACTGGTCCGATGTGTCGAGGGGCGTCTGGACCACAAATGGTCGCCAGGTCGCAGGAGTGTCTATTCGCCAGGCAATGTGGCGCAGATCGGGGAAACTGCTGCCGGAGATAAACTGCCGGCAGAAGGCGAAGCCTCCCTTGCACGCATCTTGGCATGTTCCTTTTCCCTTCGCTGACAGTCTGTCCCGGGCGAGGAGAATCAGGCACCTTCGGTCCTAAACGGCTTCCAGGTACAGTACGCTGAACAGGTTCCCGGTATCTGTCCATGTTTCACGCAGCGCGAAACCGGCGGTTGCTGCCATGACTGCGAATTGATCCGGCGAATATTTGTGAGAATGCTCGGTAACGATATACTCGCCTTCATCCAGCTGGAACCTTTCACCGGCGATCCATACAGCGTGTCTCATGAGGCTTACCAGGCGCATCTCGATCCTGCTGTTGTCGTCATCGTATACGGCGAGATGCCTGAACCGGTCCAGATTGAAATTGGCGTCGTATTCGCGATTCAGTCGTCGCAGCACGTTCAGGTTGAAGTCTGCCGTAACGCCGGCTGCATCGTTATAGGCGGCCTCCAGGATTTCTCTCGATTTGTCGAGGTCCACGCCGATGAGCAGGGCGCCATTGTCTTTTGCTTCCGCCCGCATCACCTTTAGCAGCTCGATCGAGGCGTCCCTGGAAAAATTGCCGATCGTAGAACCAGGGAAATAGACCAGGTTACGCTCCGGCGGGATGGTCGGTTCGGGCAAATCGAACGGCCTGGTGAAGTCCGCGCACACCGGCAGGACTTCGATCTCCGGGTACTCGGCGGCAAGTGACGCGGCGGTGCTGAGCAGATGTTCCCTGGAAATATCGACGGGGACATAAGCGGCCAGCTGGTCGAGGTGTTCCAGCAGCAAACGGGTTTTTGTACTCGATCCGGATCCGAACTCGATAACCGAGGCGCGGGGGCCGATAAGGCCTGTCATCGCATCGATATTGGTATTCATGATATGGAGTTCGGTACGTGTGGGGTAATACTCTGTTTGCTCACAGATCCGGTCGAACAGCCTGGATCCTTTTTCGTCATAGAAATATTTCGGCGATATCTCTTTCTGATCGCATCTCATGCCGGCCAGAATATCCAGCCGATCATCGTGGCCGGCAGGCTCCAGGTCCAGCAGCCTGATGTCGCCGATCTTTTTTGTGGTGCTCCTTAACATTGCCTGTTGCTCAGACGTCACGCGCCAGGCGGATGCCGAAGAACTGCCAGCGTTCCTGCGGGTAAAAGAAATTCCGGTAACTCGCACGGACATGGCCCGGTGGTGTTGCGCAGGATCCGCCGCGGCATACCATCTGGTTGCACATGAACTTGCCGTTGTATTCTCCCAACGAGCCGGCAAGCGGCCGGAACCCCGGGTACGGCGAATAGGGCGATGCAGTCCATTCCCATACATCTCCGAACATCTGCCGGAGTCCGGCCGTATTTCCGTTCCCTTCGTTGTCTCCCTGTGACTCGGGCAGAGCCCGGGGGTGGAGGAGACCGCTGTCCATAAAATGCCCTTCGACCGGACCTGTTGCCGCCGTTTCCCACTCGGCCTCCGTCGGCAATCTTGAGCCGGCCCAGCGTGCATAAGCATCGGCTTCGTAAAAACTTACATGAGACACCGGTGCATCGGGGTCGATCTCGCGTAGCCCGCTGAGGGTGAATTCGGACTCGAGGTCTTCCGACCAGTACAGGGGCCGATCGATGTTCCCGGTTTGCACCCAGGCCCAGCCGTCTGAAAGCCATAGCGTGTTCCGGGCATATCCCCGGTCGTTGACGAACTCCCGATACTCCCGGTTTGAAACGGGACGGTTGGCAAGCTGGAATTTGCGTACCAGAACCCGGTGCCTGGGTGTTTCGTTATCGAAGCAGAATCCACTGCCGGTCGCGCCAATTTCCAGTGTACCGCCGGCGATATCCGAATAGCCGCATTCGCCGAGTGGGCTCCGGCGACGATGAGGCCGGGAGTCGATCAAAGCGGGCTGCAATGGATTGATGGAGAAAACGTGTTTGATATCGGTCAGCATCAGCTCCTGATGCTGTTGCTCATGATTAAGGCCCAGTTCGACGAGGAATGCCAGCTCCGGATCGGGAGTCCCGTTGAGGAGTTCGAGCATCCGGTCATCTATGAATCGGCGATAGGCCAGGATCTCTTTTACCGTGGGTCGGCTCAGCAGCCCGCGCCGGGTCCGCGCATACATCTGGCCCTTGGCGTAGTAGTAGGAGTTAAACAGAAAATGGTAGTTCGGGTCGAATACCCGGTAATTGCTTTGGCGGGCAAGAATGAATGCTTCAAACAGCCAGCTGGTGTGGGCGAGGTGCCATTTTGTGGGGCTGACACTGGCCATGGATTGTACGACGTAGTCCTCGGGCTCCAGTATACTGCACAGATTGACCGAGCAGCTGCGGATCTGTTGGTAGCGGTCCGCCAGCTCTGTTGTCTTGTGGGAGGATGCAGGATTGTTGAGTAGAATGGCCATGATTTGAAGCGCTGGATGCGTGCGGCCGGACGCGGGCCTATGGCCCCTGACACACAACGCTTCTGGGTTCGCGTATGCACAGGGTAATAATCCTTGCCTGCGGTGTCAAAAATGCCCCCGACAGCGGTCAGTTCCGCCGGCCCGACTGATCAGGGAGTCAGGCGAGTAACCGGTATGGCTCCGGTCGATCGGGGCAGCTGGCGGGTTGCGCCGATCTGCTGTCCGGAACAGCGGGGATTGATTCAGAAGCAGCAGGTCGTTTCGGCATCGGTGCGGAAATACCTTATAGTATCTATCGCTGTATCGATACCGACAACAAACCAGGGGCAGGTCGCGGGCAGGGCTCTTTGCGGGTGCTGCGCTGGCGGCAGCTGCCATGGATTTCGACGAGTACCGGATCAATCGCATCATAATGAAAAACCTGAACGCATTTCTGCTGATGGCCTTTTTTTTCTCGCTGGCCCAGGCGGATGAACCGTCAATTCGCTATCGAGGGCAGTTCACCCTTGGTCATGACGTCAGCACATTCTGTCCGGAAGGAAATACGCGGTGCTACTGGATAAGCCCGAATACGGCGCCGGAACAGCGTCAGCACCTGGAGCAACTGTCGGTGGACAATACCAGTACGCCGTTTGAATCCGTTTGTATTGCTGTAGAGGGAAGTATCGACCGTGATCCTGCCGCGAGAAAAAGCATCGGTTTTGCTGTCGATTATGACGGGCTGCTGCGGGTCAACGGGATTTTCGGTTTATGCGAAAACACCAGTATCGTCACACAGGGCGATTTGAAACATCACCGGTGGATTCTTGAAAGCATCAACGGCAAAAAAATCGACACGGAAAAGCTGGGCAACAAGGTCCCGGAACTGAATTTTGGGGCGCACATGATGGCATCGGGCAATACCGGCTGTAATCATTTTTCCGGTAAGGCTGTTCTGCGGGAAGACCGGTTTGTCATTGAAGCCATGAGTTCCACGGAAATGTTCTGTTCCGCCGGGCGAAATGAGCTGGAGCAGCTGCTGGCCCGGGTATTGAGCAGTGAATCGGTCATCACGATCGATGAGGAAAAGAATCTGCTGCTGGATACCGGCACCGTACTGCTGCAGTATCGTCTGAAAGACAGGGTGTACTGATCCCTGAGGGCCGGTGATCAGAGCTGGCCCCTGATCGGCAGGATTCTCATGAAGCCGGCAACGAACCGTTGCCACCAGGTAGTTTGAGGCTCCTTGTCCAGGATAACCTGCTCGCCATTTTCTGTTCCCCGCCACCTCAGTTTGCCCTTTTCGTCAAGAACGACTTCCCAGGCGTTTGTCGGGGCCAGCTCCAGCAGCCTTTTCACCAGCTGCATGGCTATCTCGGATGATTCGATGATGACGCCCAGTTCCGTGTTGATATAAGCCGAGCGGGGATCGAAATTAAACGAACCGATGAATAGTTTGTCACGATCGACGAGGAACGATTTGGTATGCAAAGTGGCGCGGGCGGATGATGTTGCAATAATTTCCGAGCCGCTGACGCGGGCATCGGCTCGTATCTCGAATATCCTGATTCCCTCTTTAAGGAGCGCTTTGCGGGCCGGAGCGTATCCGCCGTGCACCGCCGCCTGATTGTTCGCGGCCAGCGAATTGGTGACTATGGTGATCTCGACTCCACGCCTTCGTATTTCGATTAAACCGTCTATGCCTGTTTTCCGTGGAACAAAGTATGGGGATACGATCACTATTTCTTTCTTGGCGCTGATCAGGGACTCGATCAGTGGTGTCCGGATCGATGGAGCATCTTTTGCCAGCTTTTTCCGGATCTTGTCCGGAGAGTCGAAAACCAGCTTGTAGGGGGCCCATGTAAGGAGATCGGCGTCCGACTCGAGATACTTGAGTACCCGCATTTTTACCGCTTCCGCATACGGGGTACCGAGAATCTTCTGGTGAGAGCGATCGATTTCGGCTCGCAGTGTCAGCAGGGCCGCCCTGGGATCCTCCGGCATTTTCACAAAGGCGGCAACAGGAATGGCAGCGTTGTGGTTCCAGTAGCTGTCGAACATATCGGAGACTTCGCCGACGACGGGACCTATTGCCAGAACATCCAGATCGCCGAATTTCCTGTCCGCGCGGGCGCCGAAATATTCATCTGTAATATTTCGCCCGCCGACCAGTGTTACCTGGTTATCGACGGTGAACGACTTGTTGTGCATGCGCCGGTTGATTCGTGAGAAGCTGGTAATAGCATCCATGAACCTGGCTGAGCGGTGCGCGAACGGGTTGAATATGCGAACTTCGAAATTCGGATGAGAGTCCAGTGCCGCCATACCGGCGTCGTAGCCTCCGGTCAGAATGTCGTCCAGCAACAGCCGCACCCTCACGCCGCGATCGGCGGCCCGCAGGAGCGCGCCAACGAACGCATGGCCTACGACATCGTTTTTGATCAGGTAGTACTGGACATCGATCGTTCGCTCTGCCTGCTCAGCCAGTATCAAACGAGATGCGAGTGCGTCGATGCCATCGGTGATGGGAAAAAACCTGATTCTTCAGGGTGCTGCTCCGGCAGGCCTGCGACTCTGCTGCCGAGATATGTGTCGGCAGTATCGGCAGGCGCCGTAGTCACGGTTTTTGGATGGTCAAAAGCGACGGTGGTACAGCCAGAGAGCATCGCGATAATGGCGACAAGAAACGAATGCCGAAGGACATTCGTCATGCTGGTCAGCGTTCAGCCGCAATATGGGTCACTTATGTCCTGTCTGCGCCAGTGGGCCGGGGATACCTCCCGGGCCTGCGCCACACAGGTTCATTTTGTCGGGACGGGAATCGGGTCGCCCGCCCGGAACGGATAAAGTGCAAAATACCTCGGTACGCCTTTCATGACGCTCTCTCTCAGGTTCTCAAGGTCTTTGTCCGAAACGCGCCCGACACCGACGGCCTCCCAGACGAGCTGCTTGCGAGCCCTGTCCACGAGATCGATATTGAATGTTCCCTCGGTGTACTGCGATACATTTGTTTCCGTCGCGTAACCGTACCCGCCCCAGGCGCCGTAGCGGCTTCCCCGGTAGCCGTAATAGCCGCCTGCCATGGGAGCGGGCGTTGTCGTCACTTTGGTTTTCTCCTGTAAAATCCCGCTGAAATTAACCAGCAGATCCGGGTTATCCGATTTCACGTATCCGCGCTTCTCCATTTCAATCGTGATTGCTTCGACCATGTATTTCGCAAAAAAGCTCTGATACTTTCCATCGCCGGCGCCGCTGTCGGCGATAAAGTTGTAGGTTCTGTATGAGCCGAAGTCGGCATCATGGTCGTAATCCGAACGGATTTTTCCACCGGAGGCGCAGCCGACCGACAGACTGATCGCAAGCAGGAGGCAAATCCGTAAAGGCAGTATTAACAGTCTTTGAGTGTGCATGGTATCGCTCCGTTAGTCAGCTCTTACTGGGTTTCTCGAAGAGGCCCGCGAAAGCCATTCATACTACTATTAACCGGTGATCTGGCCAAGAGCAGCGGAGTTTGTGCCGGGGCGAGCGCTGCCGGGCCCCGGTCAATATCTGCAGCGATCAGCGGGTGCGTTTGTGTTGCTCAAGTACCGCAACAATCGCAAGTCATGTATTCTCCCACGCCCCATGTTTCGCTGTGTAAATGCATTCCGGTTGGAGGCTCATGTGAAAGTTCTGGTGCCTGGCGTCATTCCGCAAGTTTTCTGTGCAGCCGTGATTTTTCTGAGTCAGGCGGTGACCGCAGATGTGCTGATTCTGAAAAACGGTGATCGGATTACCGGTGAGATCAAGCAGATCTGGGACAGTGAAATCACCATCGAGCCGGATTATTCGGATGAGTTCGAAGTCGACGTATCTGCGGTAAATCATATTGAGTCGGATCGCAAATTCGAGATCGAGCTCGAAAACGGCCGCAGCGTCGTAGCCCGGCTCAATGGCGCCGATGCTGATGGAAATCAGGTGATCCAGCTGGCAACGGAATCGATGTCAGTACCGCTGGCGCAGTTTTTTGAACTCAAGGAACCGGAAGATCCGTTTGACTGGGACAGCAACATCGAACTGTCGGCGGACGTGAAAAGGGGGAATACTGATACTTTGAATACCAAGT
>JAJRXW010000145.1 GCA_024276095.1 Gammaproteobacteria bacterium | reverse complement strand
TCGACGTTGCGAAAACGCTCGTCCGGAGAACCGTCCGGTAGTGCCGGCACATTGGTATTGAAGTCACCGGGCTTGGTGCCTTTGGCAATACTCAGGTAACTGTTGATGTCTTCGCTGATTGCATAGCCCAGCGTAAAGCGGGGCGTGAAGCTTGCGAACGTCTCTTCGAAACGCTCGAGCTGGGTACCGGTGCCGTCATTGGCAAGCGTGCTGACCGCAACCTTGTCTTCGGACCAGCGCATTTCCAGGCCGATGCTCCACTGCTCGTTGATCTTCTGGTTGACACTGCCAAACAGAGCGGTGTTCGTGATGTCATCCCGGGTCAGGTCGGTGAAGTTGGGCAGCACGATGACACCGCCTGCCCCGTCGGCAAGCACCCTGTCGTCCGCTATCGTATCGAACGTGCCTTTATAGTAGTAAACGCCTGCTGACCAGCGCAGCGCCCCGCCGGAGTCCGAACCGATGCGCAACTCCTGGGAAAAATCGGATTGTTCGAGCTTGTCCACCTGGGTAAAAAACCCGGGCAGAAAAAAAGCCAGCGGGTCGTAAGCGGCATAGGATGAATCGAAGCCACGCTCCAGGTCATCGATGACCCACCCGGTGAGACTCGACAGGCTGTAGCCTTCGGCAAAATCCCAGTCGACCGACAGCGACGCCAGCCGCCGGCTCAGCCGGTTCCCGGCGCCGCCTGCCTGGTTGAGCAGATCGGTGGCCAGTTCGATCTGCTGCGCCGGCGGTGCCACACCCTGGTAGTACTCGCGTGCCCTGGGCGCTTCGGCGCTTCGGAAACAACAGTTGTTCTGCGACCTGGGCTGCAGATAGATGGCAAAGTGGTCATCGTCGGTTTCCTGCAAACCGGCTTTCAGCGTGATCTCCAGGTTACTCGCCGGCATAAAGTAAAGCTTGGCGGTCAGGTCATCGGATTGCTCGCCACCCACCGTACTGCCGTCGACAATATTCGTGTACTCACCGCCGTATTCGCGACGCCCGGCAGACAGGTAGTACAACACCCGCTCGCTGAACACCGGCCCGCTGATCCAGCCGGATACCTCGGTGGTATCGTACTCGCCACCGCTGACCGTCATTTCAGCTTCAAGGCGATCCGCAGGTTTTCGGGTCACGTAATTGATCGCACCGACATAAGTGCCGCGTCCGAACTGGGCCGATTGCGGTCCGCGCAGAATCTCGACGCGCTCGAGGTTCGACAACTCCGTGGATTGGGCGGAACCGCCAAGATAAATACCATCGATGAAGGTCGTTGCCGCAGAGGCATTCGCGATTCCGTTGCGAATGGTCGTTATGCCGCGAACGGCAGGCCGGTAAGACCCCGGTTGCCGGCCGGTTGCGCTTGTAAACGAAAAACCGGGTGTAAACCGGGCCAGATCGTCCAGGCTGGTCAGGCCAAGATTTTCAATGGCATCTGCGGTGAATGCGGTCACTGCAACCGGAACTTCCTGCAGGCTTTCCTCGGCTTTTCGTGCCGTAACGATAATCTCCTCGACGGTTTGAGCGACTGCACCGCCACCGGCAAGACACAGTAACAGCACGCCGGTTTGCAGCTTTGAACGACTCATAAGTCGGGTTGACCCGGGCAATAAACGCAACGACATACAATACTCCACAACACGCCGGCACTTGTTCCAGTACATGCCGACGACAATAACAATATCAGTAAATTCTAGGAAAGTTCCTCGATGAGCCGGTCCGGTTCATCAATCCAGGCCTTGCGCCCCGTGAATCTCACCACCCCGTCCTCGGTCATTTGGTGGATGGCCCGCGACAGGGACTCAGCGCGCACACCCAGCATTTCAGCGATTTCAGCGCGGGAAATCGGCAGCTCCAGCACGAGCCCGCCGTCATCCAGGGAAGTGCCATAGGGCTCCTTCATGAGCAGCAACCAGTGACCAAACCGGTTTCTCAAAACTTTTGTGACCGAGTGACTGAACCGTTCCTCGGCCTCACCGAGTTCCTTGCTGACGCATTTCAGCAACTCGAGGCCGAACAATGGCTGCCTCATCAACAGCTCCCGTACCACGGAAGATTTCAAAAAACAGACCCTGCCACCGGGCTTCACAAACTGGGCCCTGGCCCGGTGCGGCTCACCGGCCAGGAAAGGCCGGTAGCCCAGCATGTCTCCGGGCCTTGCCAGTTTCATCAGAACCGATTTACCTTCGGATGAGCTCTTGCGCACTGCAGCCATGCCTTTGCAGATCAGATAAATACCGTCGCAGGCATCGCCCTGGCTGAACACCATCTCGTCAGGTGTATAGCCCTTGCAAACGGCATTCTGGTCAAACCAGTCAATATCATCCTGATTCAGCACCCGCCACACACCGGCGCGGCGGCTACGGGCCGGCATGCACCGGTAGACACTGCGTACGCCACAATCCTTTAGCAGTCTTCCCATCTCCGTCATCTTTGCAGAGAATTCCAGCCAATATCGTAGAACAGATGACGGGCGACCGATATAAGCAATAATACGGCAGCCGGCTTCGGTTTATCACTAGCCGCGAAACCGGGCAGCCGCAGCAACAGAGCAGAACTCGTTGTCATTTCAGATTGTTACAAACGGGTGCCCGTTGTGCCGACAGCCTATTTCGCATTGCGCAGACTCTCGTCCAGTGCTGACTGCAGTGTCACCAGGGCCTCGTCCGCCCGGCCTGTCTCTTTGAGCAGATCGCCGAGCATGATGTACGCTGCGGCACGAATAGTAGGGTTGGAAGTATTCTTGATCACGCCACGAAACACCTCGGCAGCCCGGGATTTCTCACCGCGCTCTTCGTAGATCTCCTTGATCTTGTGCATCTGGAATATGGCCGCTTTTTCAGGGTTGCCCGCCATGTCGTGAGTTTCATCGACGACATCGTAAAATCGCAGCATGATGCCGAGCCAGGCCTGCATCTGCTGGAGTTCAGGAGGAACGCCCGGCGAGTTCTGCGCCCAGCCCGCCATCGGCCAGGCTGTCGCCAGGACGGCGACTGTCAAAAGATACTTAAACGATCCATGTCTGATCACTGATTTCATCATCGTACTCCTCGTGCAGCAAAGTTGTGGGTTCCGGTATTTCATTTGGTATGGAAGAAGGAATATTGGGCGGCTCCGGTATCGATTTCAGGTTGCCCGGGCCGGGAATCGAAAAGCTGGGTTTGCCGCCGGCCGCCCGGTTGATTGCAGCCAGCGAGAGCGATGGCAAACTGATCGACGGCGATGTCGGCTCGGCGGGATGCCGCCCAACCACGCTGATGATGACGCCGGCAAGAATAACCGCCGCTGCCCCGGACCATCCCAAACTCCATTTCAGGCCCCGTGTCCGCGATGGCAACGACGCATCCTCAATCGATGCCATGACTTTTTCCGCCAGCCCGGCAGGTGCGCGGGTATTTTTCCAGGCACGCTGCAGTTCATCGAAGCCGGCAGTACCCGCTGGCCTGTTTTCTTCAGTCATCCGTCTCTCTCCAGCGTAGCGATTCGAATTGGGGAAACTCGCGTAATCTCTTCATCGCCTTGTGCAGGCTCGCCTTGACAGTCCCCGGCCGGCAACGCAGCGTTTTCGCAGTATCCTCGACCGACATGTCTTCGAAAACCCGCAGCAATACGACATCTCTTTGCCGCTCCGGCAGCACCTTGATCATGGCGTGCACGATACGCATGCAGTGGCGCGTATCGAGTTCCCTGCCGTGCGTTTCGGCGATGGCAAGATCAAAATCGATTTCACTGTGTCTTTTTTCCTTGCGGTTGAATTCCCGGCAGACATTTTTGGTGGCGGCATAAATCCATGTATAGGGGCTCGATCTGAAACCGAATCCTTTCAGGCCTCGATACGCACGGAGAAACACCTCCTGGGCTGCATCTTCGGCCAATCCGGGATTGGCAAGCAGCGATCCCGCGATACGAAAAACGCGATCCTGGTAGCGTCGCATGAACTCCTCGAAAGCATCGGAGTCACCCTTCTGGTAGCGACGTATTAGGTCTGCGTCTCCGGTCACACTGTCTCCCATTTACAGGTTAGTGCAGTCAGCGGCACATGGGTTTACCTGCGGGCGGCCGATTGCAGGGATCTGCAGGCACGCCAACGCCTGTTGCACCGTACCGGGACGATGCTAACAGGCTATGGGCAAAGAAACGGGGAACCTTGCGCTTACAGCGGTATCGAGAACCTCGGGCTGACATTGCTGTTGTCGAAAAACCTGTCTTCCAGGCGTTCGAAGCGCAGCTGAACGCCGATACCGTTTTTGCTGACCACATCGGGGCCGGCCTCGTAAAGCTCGTTATCGGCCCCCAGCGAGGTGTTGACCAGCATCGGCATCACACCGGCCGGTGCACCCTGCAGACCGGCGCCGATTCCGGTTTCATCGCTCGAAAGATAGCGCAGTATGGCAGCCCGCGCATAGGGGCGAACGGTCATGCCACCGGCCAGTACGTGGTCCCAGCCGATTTCCAGCGACGGCTCCATCCAGCTGCGTATTTCGCTGCTCTTGTACAGCTCCGGGTTCTGCTCGGCTGACCCGGCCTCGTTCACCTGGCCGCCAACCAGCTTGGTCATGCCAAAGCCGAGATCGGGCTTGATGGTGAACCCGCCTTTGCGAAAGCTGCGGTACAGGTTGAACGTACCACCGAAAATCCGGAATTATTGAATACGTTATCGGCGCCTCCGATACATTGGTATTGCCGGTCGGAATGTTGACATTCACCGGCCCGCTGGGATTCCCGGGGCGTCACCCTGTGCCGCGGCGTCCGCATCGGCGAGATCCTGACCAACGCTGCTGGCAACGGCAATGACATCGCCATCGTGATTCGACGTGGCATTATCCAGCGTGACCTGATCCACCAGGCCGGTGTCCGCATTGATGTTGACCGAAGCACTGGCAATGCAATTCACATTGACGATTGTGGAACGATGCCCCGCACGACCACGGGCCTCGACCAGATCACTTGATACAAATAGCGCAGGCCGGTCAGCCTGCACAGCAGGACAGCTGTTTCACATCCTTGAAGAAGGTCTGTGCGCACAGCTTGATGCCTTCCACCATCGTCAGGTAAGGAAACAGCTGGTCTGCCAGTTCCCGGACAGTCATGCGATTGCGGATGGCAAGTGCGGCGGTCTGTATCATCTCGCCGGCTTCATCCGCCAGAATCTGCGCACCGATCAGCCGCTCGCTTTCGGCATCGACAAGCAGTTTTACAAACCCGCCGGTTGAAAAATTGGCAAGCGCTCGCGGCACATTGTCCAGATTCAACGTGCGACTGTTGACATGAAGCCCGGCACACCGTGCGTCCTCCTCCGACAGGCCCACCGTCGCGACCTGCGGATCGGTAAAAATCACTGCCGGCATTGCGGACAGATCCAGCGCCACATCGCCGCCTGTCATGTTGACGGCGGCCCGCGAACCGGCTGCAGCAGCAACATAAACGAACTGCGGTTGCATCGTGCAATCACCGGCCGCATAAATATGCGGCACCGATGTCTGCATATGATCATTTACCACGACAGCGCCACTGGCTGTCACGTCGACACCGGCTGCAGCCAGGTTCAGGTCTGCCGTATTGGGGGGGCGACCGGTGGCAACCAGCAGGGCATCCCCGGCCAGCGTTTCGCTACCGATCGAAACTGCGAACAATCCTTCACTGAAATCCACGCGCGATGCGCTGGTTTCAATGCGCACACGTATGCCTTCGGCTTCGAATGCCCGGGCAAGTCCGTCACCGAGCGCAGGGTCTTCCCTTGAGAGCAGCTTTGTCCGGGCCAGCACGGTCACATCTGCTCCGAGGCGCCGGTAAGCCTGGGCGATTTCGACGGCGACCACCGACGAACCGATAACCACAAGGTGGGCTGGAATGGCATCGGCAAACAACGCCCGGGTTGAATCCCAGTACGGCGTATCGGCAAGACCGGGAACATCCGGAACAGCGGGAGAAGAGCCTGTCGCAATCAGGACACGGTCAGCGCTGAGTAAACGGGTCGAGCCGTCCGGGGCAGCAACGGCCAGCGTGGACGAATCCCGGAACGAAGCTGAACCCTTTATCAGCTCGATGGACTCGTTTGCCTCAAGAAGGCTTTCGTACTTCGCCTCGCGCAGTTGGCTGACACGCGCAACCTGTTGTGCCAGCAGCCTCCGCCGGTCAATCTGCGGCTCATGGTTCGCCAGTCCATGGAACGGATTACAGCGCTGCTGCTGTGCCAGTCGGGCACTGCGAATCATGATCTTGGAAGGCACGCAACCGACATTGACGCAGGTTCCGCCGATGTCTCCGGCGCGCTCGATCATCGACACGATCGCGCCGTTCTCGACAGCTTTCAGTGCCGCTGCAAACGCCGCCGAACCGCTGCCGATGACGGCAACATGCAGGCTGCCGCCACCGGTAGCTTTATTGATCATCGAATAGGTCTGCCCGGCGAATTCAACCGCTGGTAGTCGCCAGCGACCTCAGTCTGCTTTCTGGGTTGCCGGATAACCAACCTCTGTGGATGCGTAGCCCACCTGCTGTGGCGTAGTACGCGAGTCGTCATAGGTAACGGTTGCTGTTTTGGAATCGAAATCCACCGCAACATCCAGCACACCATCCACCTGTTCCATCGCTTTGCGAACGGTCACCGGGCACAGGGCACAGGTCATGTTTTCAACTTCGAAAGTTGCGGTCTGTTCGGCC
>JAJRXW010000144.1 GCA_024276095.1 Gammaproteobacteria bacterium | reverse complement strand
CTATCGCGAGCTGTTGCCGGTCGAGGCGGACGAGAACGTCGTTACGCTGGGTGAGGGGTGGAGTCCGATACTCCCGTGTCCGCGGCTGGGTCGGGAGCTGGGACTGGAGCGGCTGTCGATAAAAGACGAGTCCCAGTTGCCTACCGGTTCTTTCAAGTGCCGTGGCCTGGCGCTGGCCGTTTCCCGCGCCAGGGAGCTTGGTGTCCGGCGCCTGGCAATTCCGACAGCGGGGAATGCAGGTGGTGCGCTGGCTGCCTATGCCGCCAGGGCGGGGCTTGAGGCCTGGGTGTTCATGCCGGCTGACACGCCGGTGGTGAATCGTATGGAGGCCTCGTTGTTTGGCGCGCGCGCGTTTCTTGTCGATGGCCTGATTTCCGACTGTGGCGCGGTGGTCCGTGCCGGTGCGGATGCCATGGGCTGGTTCGATTGCTCGACGCTGAAAGAGCCCTACCGGCTCGAGGGCAAAAAAACCATGGGGCTTGAACTTGCCGAGCAGCTGGGCTGGCGGTTGCCGGATGCGATCCTGTATCCCACCGGTGGCGGCACCGGTCTGATCGGCATGTGGAAGGCGTTCGCCGAATTGCAGGCACTCGGCTGGCTCGATGAAGAGAATCTGCCGCGTCTGTATTCCTGTCAATCCGATGGCTGTGCGCCGATTGCACATGCCTTTGCTGCCGGTGAACGTTTTGCCGATCCCGTGGTGAATCCGCACACCATTGCCAGCGGACTGCGGGTACCGGGTGCAGTGGGCGATTTCATGATTCTCGATGCCGTTCGGGCATCCGGCGGGGCGGCGTTGGCTGCGCCGGAAGGCGATCTGATCGACTGGACCCGTCGGGCTGCCGCGCTGGAGGGAATCAGCCTGTGTCCGGAGGCTGCGGCATGCCTTGCCGTGCTCGACCAGCTCGTGCGCGCAGGCTCCATCCTGCCTGACGAGGAGGTCGTGGTGTTCAATACCGGCGCTGCGCAGAAATATGTCGAAGCACTCGGTGCGGAACTTCCCGAATTACCGCCCATCGATGAAATCGACTGGGATGTTCTGGCGGGCGGCGCTTGATCCTGCACCCTGGTTCCGGCAGCATCGAAGCATGCCTTTCGATCTTTACCTGGCGTTTGTTGCGGCGACGATCGTACTTATCCTGATCCCCGGCCCGAATGTCGCGCTCATCGTTGCCAACAGCCTGGCACATGGTACGCGCTATGGCCTGGTCGCGGTGGCCGGAACCAGCACGACCCAGGCGATTCAGTTGAGTTTCGTGGTATTCGGATTCGCTGCCGTCATGGCGGCGTTGGGTGCTGTGTTTGAATGGATCCGCTGGATCGGCGTCGCTTACCTGGTATTCCTGGGTATCCAGTCGCTGCGCATGCCGGCTGGCGAACCGGACAAACCGCCGGCGTTACGCAAACCTGCCGGACGGATGTTTGCCGAAGCGGTGCTGGTATCGGCGACTAATCCCAAGGTGCTGTTGTTCTATGGTGCCTTTTTTCCGCAATTTATCGATCCGGACCGGCCCGTTATCGCACAGCTGGCATTGCTGGCAATGACGTTCTGGGTGGTCGCGACGGTGCTGGACTGCGGCTGGGCATTGGTTGCCGGGCGGGTACGGCCGTTGCTCGTGAGCGCCGGGGCCTGGCGGAATCGCGTGACCGGTGGTGTGCTTTTGACCGCCGCCGCAGCGCTCGCGGCGGCTCGGCGTACCGGCTGACCGGCTGTTCAACAGGCGGTCGGTTCGCGGAGGCGCCACAAGCCTTGAAAACCCTTGCTTTTTAGCTGCCAAGCTCTTGAAGTGATTATGTTTAATTGCCGTGAAGCTGAAGCTGCGCTAGCATAGGGGCGTAAAACTGAAAATAAAAATAACAGGTCCCGATAAAGGCAAACCAGCTGCAAGGCTGGGACGCAAAGCCAGGGGTCATCGCGTTCCTCCCGGATAAACGCAGAGCCGGAATCTTGACGAGGAACAAATGACAGCCCAGTTACCGAAACTTTTGCAGCTCCCGGAACAATTCTCGGGCTGTGAGTGTACGAGTGATATGGATATGCGAGGAAGGGAACAATGAATTCACGTTGGTCAGGGTCAGCGATTGGCAGGGTGCTTTCCGGCATCATGCTGATTGCCATGCTGGGTGTGGGCAGTCTGCAGGCTGCATCGCTAAATCTGGTTCCGGGAACGCCGAACCTCGTTCTGTTCAGTGGCAGTCTCCAGTACACAGGCGCGACCGGTGCGCTGAGTATCACCGGCACGACGATGGATCTCGATGTCAACGGTTCGGGATTCGTTCCGGTAGCGGGCGGGAATTTTTCGCTGAACGCAGTTCTGGACGGCAGTGGCGTTTTTCAATCGGGAACCCTGGTTGCCACGGGCACGACGACTGATCCGGGTTTTCCCGGTGCAACGCTGTTGACGGCCAATCTTACCGACTTCGGTTTTGCCGGAAGCGGGGGTGCCGGGATTTTCGAGTTTACGATGGACCTGACCGGCGGGGACATGGCTGCTTATGGTGCGTCGGGCGGAGTCATTGCATCGACATTTAATCTCTCGCCGGCGGCCGGCGGTAACTGGGATTCGATGCTCGATTTTCAGCAGAATTTTTCCGCAACGGTTAACGCCGATGCTTTTGCCCCGGTACCGGTACCGGCAGCGGTGTGGCTGTTCGGATCGGCGTTGCTGGGCGTTATTGGTTTTGGACGACGACAGAAACAGAGAATATAGACAGATCGATCTGGAAGGGGAGTGAACAGGGAATGAGTCATAGCCTGGAGGGACCGGGCAGGCAGGATGGAACCATGATAGTCACGATGAAGATTGCGAACCTGAGAAATATGCTGGCCGGCCTGCTGGCAGGTTTTTTGTTGAGCGGGGTTGCTGCAGCCGGTCCAACCGGCCTGTTGGGCGTTCAGCTTGTCAGTCCGACGATCAACTTTGTCGGCAACGGCCCGGCGGATGTCATATACGACGGAATCAGTTACAGCATTGATTCAACCGCCTTGCGGGTTACATTCTACGATGGCGGCCCTGCGGAGAGTATCAGCAATGGAGACGTGACATTCATTGCAGCGATTGACTCACTGGGCCTGCTTGGCGGCGGCACCTTCAGCGTTTCCGGCAGCGTAACGGACAGCCTTACCAGCACACCGTATAGCGGTATTCTGCTGAGCGGCACGATCAGTGACTATGGAATGCTCAATCTGGGCAGAACCGATTTATCGGATTTCCTGTTGAAAGCGACCGGTGGAGCGCTGAAATCGATTTTCGATGCTGTCGGCCCGGATGTCGGAGCGATCATGGCGCTGGAGATGTCTACTTTCAACGGCAGCTTCGCCCAGCCGTGGAGAGCGAAACTGGCCAAGGGAAATATCGGTGGAATTCCTCTCTCCGAACCGGGTACCTTTTTGCTGGTGGCCTTGGGTCTGGGTTTGCTGATGCTGCTTCGCCCCGGGTTGCCCGCCTCCCGAATTACAGCCCGCCCCTGAATCCCGGGGCGCGCGCCGCCGCGTCTACCCCTACCCGCGACAGGCAGGCCGGATCTTCGGTTCGCCGGTAACAGCCTGTACTATAGAGCCTGTTCGACCCGGAGCCCGGCCTATGCCCCTGATATCCCCTCTCGCACCCGATGCAGACCCGGAAGTTGCCGAACTGGCGGTTTTTTTCAATGAAACACTGGGGTTTTGTCCGAACAGCGTGCTGACCATGATGCGGCGTCCGGCGATTGCCAGGGCCTTCATTGCACTCAATATGGCTGTCATGGAGAATCATGGCAAAGTGACGAGCGCGCTCAAGCGCCTGATCGGGTATATCTCCAGCCACGCTGCGGGCTGTCGTTATTGCCAGGCACACACCATCCGTGCGGCAGATCGCTACGGGGCCGAGTCAGTGCAAATGGAAAATATCTGGAGCTACCGGACTCATGAAGCGTTCAGCGATGCGGAACGTGCCGCGCTGGATTTTGCAGTGGCGGCATCGGTGGTGCCGAACGGTGTAGACGAGGCGCTTGAGCAACGGATGCGGGCGCACTGGGATGAGGGCGATGTGGTTGAGATCCTGGGGGTTGTGGCACTGTTCGGCTACCTCAACCGATGGAATGACAGTATGGCTACAACGCTCGAGGAAGGCGCAGTAGAATCTGCGCAGCAGTGGTTGTCGGACTCGGGCTGGACAAAAGGGAAACACGGATGATGAGCAGGTCGATTGTTTTGATCCTGGTGTCGCTGCTGCTGATGGCATGCGGGGCCGAGATGTCGCAGGACGAAGCGCCCGCCCGCCCGGGAGGCGAAACCGGCCAGTCTGTTTCGGCGCATGATCGAACCGCCCGTGTGGCCGGCGGGGCCATCGTTGTGCTGGCTGTACCGGTGCTCAGTGGCGAAGCGTTGCAGGCGCAGCGTCCCGGAGTTGACCGGCTGTAGTCCGGTTTTGTGCCGATCGGTCCGGCGCGTTATTTCCGCTTGCGAAAAAAGCGAATAATCTGTTCCGATTGCCGGGCAGACGGACCGGAACCGGATGATCCGGAACGATCATCACAGCCCTCGTCACAATTGTCGCAACCGGACCCGCCCTGTCGGCGTTGTTTCCAGCGCCGCCGGATAAAAAGAATTACCACCAGAACGACAATCCCCAAAGCAATTACTTCCTGGTTCAGAGCACTCATGTCAGTCAGCTCCCGAGCTGGTATGCCAGCAGCGCACCGAGATAACCCAGGCCCGTCATATAGACCCAGGCGATCACCGGCCAGCGCCAGGTTTCCGTTTCCCGCCGTATCATGACGATGGTTGCAACGCATTGCAGGCAAAATGCGTAGAAAACGAGCAGGCCAATGACCATTGGCAGCGTAAACACAAGGCTGCCGTCGGGCCGTGTGGCACCGCGTAACCGGTCAATCAAAACATGTTCGGTTGACCCCGCATCGGCACCGACTGCATAAATCGTACCGAGTGCGGCGATGACAACTTCTCTGGCGGGAAAGCCGGCGATAACGGCTGCGGAAACTTTCCAGTCCCATCCCAGCGGTTCGAATACCGGTGCGACCAGTTTTCCCATACGCCCAAGGTAGCTTTGCTCAAGGGCGGCCGCGGCCTCTTCGGCATTGATTCTGTTGAGACGCTGCTCGATAAAAGCCTGTTCAACCGTTTCGGCGGCAACCGCTCTTTGCGATGCATATTCCGCCGCAATGACTTCAGAGCGGGGGAAATAGGCCAGCGCCCAGACCACCAGGGATACGCTGAAGATTACGGTACCGGCGCGGGTGATGAAAGTTTTTCCGCGGTTGAGAAGTTTGATGCCCACCGAGCGCAGATTGGGCATCCGGTAGGGCGGCAGCTCGATCATGAAACCGGGAGTGGGGCCGCGCAGCAGCGTTTTTTTCAACAGCCAGGCAGTGAGAATACCCCCGACGATCCCCAGAAAATACAGTCCCAGAAGTACCAGGCCCTGAAGGTTGATCATGCCGCCCAGGTAGGTGCGATCCGGTACGAAAGCAGCGATCAGCAGTGCGTAGATCGGCAGCCTGGCCGAGCAGGTCATGAACGGTGCGGCCATGATGGTCGCAAAGCGGTCACGACGGTCCGGAACCACCCGGGTGGCGAGTATGCCGGGTACTGCGCAGGCAAAGCTGGAGAGCATCGGAATAAACGAGTGACCCGACAGCCCGCATGCACGCATCAGCCGGTCCATCAGGAATGCGGCTCTTGGCATGTATCCCGAGTCTTCCAGGAAAATGATGAAGGCGAACAGGATCAGAATCTGCGGCAGAAACACCAGGACGCTGCCGACCCCTGCGATCGCTCCGTCTACGAGAAGGCTGGACAATGCGCCCGGAGGCAGGCGTTCCGTCAGCGTACCGCCCAGCCAGGCGGTTCCCTGGTCGATCAGCTCCATGATGGGTGTTGCCCACGAGAAGACCGCCTGAAACACGGCTGCCATCACCAGCACAAACAGAATCGACCCGACCAGGGGGTGATTGGTCATCCGGTCAAGACGATCGGCAAGAGTCTGCTCAGGCGGGGTGCGTTGCTCGGCATGTTCGACCAGCCGGCTGATGAGCTGGTAGCGTACTTTCGCTTCAATGGCCGCCAGCGAACTTCCCCTGCTCAGCCGGGCGCGGGCATCGGCCAGTTCGTCGGTAAAACGGTTGCCGGTGACGTACTCAAAGCGTCGCTCGGCTACGCCGCGCGCATCGATCAGCGCCCGTTCCACTTCATAGGCGGAAAGATGAAAGCCTTCACGCTGCAGTTGTTCCCTCAACCGGAGTGCCGTTTCGTGAACTTCAGGCAATACCACCAGCGGCTCGGGCGCCGGTTTGTTCAGCGCATCCGCCAGGGCCGACTGGAGTTCGGCAAGACCCGTTCCCCGGGTGGCGACTACCGGGATGACCTCGGCATGAAGCTCCTGTGCCAGCGCATCGACATCGATCGTGATGCCCTGATCTGCAGCCAGGTCTGTCATGTTCAGTGCAACGACCAGCGGCAGGCCCAGTTCTGCCAGTTGGGTGACGAGAAACAGGTTTCTTCGGAGGTTGGTGGCGTCAACGACCACCAGCACAGCGCCAGGCCTGGCCAGGTCCTCGACGTGCCCCAGCAGGACGTCGATCGCGATCATTTCGTCAGGTGAGTGGGCTGCCAGTGAGTAGGTACCGGGCAGGTCGACAAGCGTGACTTCCTGCCGGCCGAGTTGCAATTGCCCTGTGTGCCGCTCGACGGTCACGCCGGGGTAATTGGCTGTTTTTTGTTTTAACCCGGTGAGCGTATTGAATAACGTGCTTTTTCCGGTGTTGGGATTCCCGATGACCGCAACGACCCGCCCCGGGTGATGCTGTACTTCAGCAGTCATCGGGTCAGGGATACCCTAAAAGCGACACGGCAACATGACGGGCTTCGTTTTTTCTCAGCGACAGCGAGTAGCCCATCAGGTCTACTTCCAGCGGGTCTCCGCCGAGTGCTCTGCGGGTGATGACGATCTCATGTCCCTCGATCAGGCCCATGGTCATCAGTCTCTGGACCAGCGGACCGTCACCGGTGATGCCAGTAATCGTGGCGCATTGGCCGGGTTTTAATTCATCCAGTGTCATGGGGTAGATTGTAAATGAGAATCATTACTATTTAAATGGGCCCGACCCCATTAAAACAGGCAAAGCCTTGATACATAACACTCTCAGCCCGATATAGGGGGGAGACAGTGTATGCTGGCTGGGATACACTGACCTATCAATCGCTATAAATGGGATCGGGGGACCATGTTGAACGAATTGATCAACAGCCACCAACCACGTTACCGCAGTTTGGCGGATGCGCTAATAGCAGAGATCACGTCAGGCAGGCTGACCAGGGGAGAGACACTTCCCAGCGAATATGAGTTAGTCGAGCGTTTCAAAGTCAGCCGGTACACGGTTCGGGAAGCTCTGCGGGTCCTGGAAGATACGGGAATGATCAGTCGCCACCAGGGCAAGGGTACTTTGGTGACCGGCCGGTTTCCATCGCGCGCCTATGTGCAGATGCACCGGTCTTTCCCGAAGTTATTGCAGTATCCCGCCGATACGCATTTCCACCTTGAAAAGACACAGCGGATTACGGCCGATGGGGAACATGCCGAACGGTTGTGCTGCAGCGCCGGCCGTGAGTGGCTGGTTCTCAGCGGGATTCGCAGACATGATTATGCCGGCACGCCGTTTTGCTGGACCGATATCTATCTTGATCCCGACTTTGGCTGGCTTGCCGGGGTATTCGGGCACGAGAACGAGCCGGCCGTATGGCCCCTGATACGCGAACTGGATGAGAATATTCACGACGTCAAGGTCGAGCTGACGGCGCGCCAGCTTCCCGACGGGATGGCACAAAAGCTCGACCGGAAACCGGGGACCGCATCTTTGTCGATTACCCGCAGCCTGTTGACAGAAACCGGATCTGCCTTTGTGATCGATATTTCCGAACACCCGGAAGGTAATCTCGACTACACGGTCGATTTCAGACGGGAATGGCTTGCCGGCTGAAGGACTGTCGACGGCTGTAATCGGGAAGGCCTGGAAACGCTAGTTGTTGCCCGTCAGTTTCATTGACTGAACTTCGTGTTCGTAGGTGCGGGCAAATTCTTCGCTGAACAGATCCGGTGCCACACCCTCATCGTGCCGCGTCAATACATGGTAGGTTTCTTCATAGAGTTCCCAGTATTTCAGCTTGTTGGCGCTGCTGAGGATGGATGACCGCCGCAGGCCGCGATCGAAGCGGCTTTTCAGTTCATCCGGGTCGAACCGCTCCATGTAATCCTCGAGTGTCTTGACCATGGAGCTGATCACGGCCTTCTCGTGATTACGGATATCCTTGAAAGCCGATTCCACCGATTCTTCAGCCGACAGGTAGGATTCGCTGCGGTCACCCAGCAGGTACTTCAGAGCATCTTCCACGCTGGGCGAGAACTTCAAAGGATTATTCTGCGAGGGCTTGATGATGGTCTGGGAAATCCTGAAGACTTCTTTCAGCTCCGCCCGTTCGTGCAAAAGGCCGGTGACGCCGGTCACCATGGCACGCAGCAGCTGACCGGCGACCTGCAGTACTTCGGAAGGAATGGCGCCGGCCAGATCTTTCGGGTCGAGACCGGCTGCTTCGAGCAGAACGTTGACTGCTTTGCGGCCATCGTCGAAACCTTTGCTGTCAGGATCGTCGCCCAGCGGCGAGATCTGGCTGACGCAGGATGAACCGTCCGCAGCCAGCAGATGGCGCTCGAAGCTCTCGTCATCCGTCAGTTTGCCGGCATCCACCAGCTGCAGCTCCACAGAATCGTCCTCGGGTACCAGCTGGGCCCGGACAATGGAGTCTCTCATCCCGTCGTCAACGGCATTATCGTCATCGTCGGATATTTCAAGGATCATTTCGAAATCGCCGATGCGCATCCGGTCGCCGTCAAACAGGCGTTGCGGATTGCCTTTGCCTACGGGGGTGTCGGAGTCATTGATGTAGACACCGTTGCGGCTCATGTCGACCAGGTAATACGATCCGGATTGATAGTCGATCATGGCGTGCCGGCTGGATACGTATCGCCGGGCATCGGGGAGGGCCCAGTCGTTGTCGAGGCTTCTGCCGATAGTACCGCCATGGCCGGAAAATTCCTTGACCGCGGCAGTGCCGAGGCGTTCGGCATTTTCACTGATTACGCGAATACGCAATGGCATTGCAGCTCCCTGACCGGCAATTTGACGTAATTCGGGGGCGGCCGGTACCCCGGCTGGCTCTATATGCCCCGTGCGGCATCATGTCTGAGCCGGTCCGGGATTGCCCGGGACCAGTTCACAGTTCGGCACCCGACAGGAGGGGGTTGGCGCGTAGTGGCCCGGTCTCGGGGCAGGCGGGGGCGGGATGCCCGTGCCGGGACTGTGTCCCGCATGGACGCGGGACGCAAGCCCCCATGGATGGGTTCACGGCGGGTCCCGG
>JAJRXW010000143.1 GCA_024276095.1 Gammaproteobacteria bacterium | reverse complement strand
ATTTCACGCCAGATGCTGCAGGAAATGGGGCGCGAACCCACTCCGGAAGAACTCTCCGAACGCATGGAGATGCCCGAGGACAAGGTTCGCAAGGTGCTGAAAATCGCCAAGGAACCGATTTCGATGGAAACACCGATCGGCGATGACGAAGATTCGCACCTCGGTGATTTCATCGAAGACACCACCGAGCATTCACCGATCGACTCGGCAACATCCGAAGGGCTCAAGGAAACCACCTGGGATGTCCTCGCCGGACTGACGCCACGTGAAGCCAAGGTGCTGCGCATGCGGTTTGGGATCGACATGAATACCGATCACACGCTGGAGGAAGTCGGCAAACAGTTCGATGTGACCCGCGAACGTATCCGGCAGATCGAAGCCAAGGCATTGCGCAAGCTCCGGCATCCTTCGCGCAGTGATCAACTGCGCAGCTTCCTGCTGGAAGACTGATTTCCGGCCGGCGTCCGCGCAGCGCGACGCAAGCCGCTGCTGCGATTTGCGCCAGTGATAAGCTGACCTGCCCGGCATGGCCGGCCATGCCGTTCGCCCCGCTATCCAGCCCCGCTGAATCGCTGTAACCTATACCGACAGGCGCCCATGTCGATGGCCTTGCCAGCGCAGGCCGCCTGCGCCCTTTGGACGGGGATCGCCATGAGTCACACACAGCGGCAATACACGCTGGCCGAGGAGCATTTCAATGCGATAAGCCACGGTATCGGCATGCTCCTGAGCATCGCCGGCCTTGCCTGGATGCTCTATCTCTCGATCGGGACCTCTGACCCCTGGCGTATCGTTGCCAGCAGCATCTACGGAGCCAGTCTGATCTCATTGTTTCTCGCCTCGACGCTGTACCATGCCCTGCACACTTCGCCGCGAAAACACTTATTCAAGCTGTTCGACCACTGTTCGATCTATATGCTGATTGCCGGCACCTATACCCCGTTCCTGCTGGTGTCAATGCGAACCAGTATCGGCTGGTGGCTGTTTGGTGCCATCTGGTCGCTGGCAGCGGCCGGCATCGCAAGCAAGCTCTGGCTACGGCACCGGTACCCCCGGTTTTCCCTGTTCGGCTACCTCCTCATGGGCTGGCTGGTCGTTATCGCCGGCCCGCAGGCGGTGGATGCCATCGGTACCGGCGGCATCGCGTGGCTCGCGGCCGGGGGTATCTGCTACACGCTGGGCACTGTGTTCTATATGGCAAAGCGGCTGCCATTCAGTCACGGCGTCTGGCATCTTTTCGTGCTTGCGGGAAGCATCTGCCATTTCGTCGCGGTAGCCTGGTATGTGCTGCCGCTAACTCAGGCCGTACCGGTGGCTGGTTAACCGCTCGCTACCGACGGTGCACCGCCCCCGGCCGGACGCCGGCCCGCATGGCGAAATGCGCCAGCCAGCGCCTGATCGTCCTCTCTGGAATGGTAAACTCAACCACCGATGTCAGAGGCCAGGGGGCGGGGACTCTTGGAGGCGGAATAAAGCGGACCGCAAGGGAGCCATCCGCCGGAAAGAGTACCCGACCCCTGGCCTCGGGGGACTGGCCGCCATTCCTCCAGCTTTGCCACAGACCGGGTCTGGAAAATCGTGCCAATCGCCCGGCATTGCGCGCCCGCTGTCCCCTTTGTCGGGATGGCTCCCTGCGGTCCGCTTTATTCCCTCCAAAGGGGACACCGGACACACAATGCCTGGTTTTGGCGGGAGGTTCCGGCGATGGGGGCGAAGACCGGCCCGGCTAGATCTGTGCCGAGTGAATCACCATCATCTTATCAATGGTCATGTCATGGATAGTATGGGGGATTCCGCCAACGCCCAGGCCGGACTGGCGCAGCCCGGCGAAGGGCATGCCATCTACCCGGAATGCAGTGTGATCGTTCACCATCACGGCGGATGCATCCAGCCCGCGATAAGCCGCAAGCGCAGTATCGATGCTGCGGGTATAAACGGCAGCCTGAAAAGCAAACGGCAGCTGGTTGGCCCGGGCAACTGCCGTATCGAGGTCCTCGTATTCGTAAACGCAAACTACCGGCCCGAAAATTTCCTGTTGGCTGACTTTTGCCTGCTCCGGCGGTTGATACAAAACGGTGCAGGAATAACAGCTCGCGCCGACCGGTTCACCGCCGCTGAGTGGCTCGGCCCCGCCGGAAACCGCCTCTGAAACCCAGTCATGCACACGCGTGACTTCAGCGGCACGAATCAAAGGCCCGACCTCGGTCTCTGCGAGTGTCGGGTCGCCCACTTTCAGCGCTGCTGCATGATCGGCAAGCCGCTGCGCGAAAGACCGCGCAATGGAATGATGGGCAAAGACCCGCTGAACGGATACGCACACCTGCCCGGCGTGGTAGAAGCCGCCCTTGGTAACGGCCGGCAGTGCCAGATCCAGGTCTGCATCGGCAGCCAGGATTAACGGTGCTGCGCCGCCATGCTCCAGGGCGCACCGCGTGCCGGGAGACAATTTGCTGCGCAACATCCAGCCGACTTTTGCACTGCCGATGAAACTGAAAAACGCGACCCTGCCGTCCGTGACCAGCCGCTCGGCTACTTCATTGCTGTCGGTAATCAGCACCTGGCACCATTCCGGCGGCAGTCCGGCTTCGTGGAGAATCTGCACGAAACGAATACACGACAGCGGCGTATCCGTCGCCGGCTTTACCACCACCGGACAGCCTGCGGCAACGGCAGCGGCTACCTGGTGCACGATCAGGTTCAGCGGATGGTTAAAAGCACTCACGGCAACGACTACACCGATGGGTTCACGCCGGGTAAAAGCGATGCGATGGGCGCCCGCTACCGTGCCGCCCATCGGCACGACCTCGCCCTGCTCGTTGCGAATCGTCTCGATACACAGTTTCAGGCCATCGACCGCCCGGTTGGCTTCCACGCGGGAATCCATCAGCGGCTTGCCGCCTTCTGCCGCAGCGCCGAGTGCCAGCGCTTCGAGACGCTCGGCCATCAGCCCCGCCGCCCGCTCAAGAATGTCCACCCGCTCATGCAGCGGAATCCAGCCGGCCCGGTCCCGATACAAGGCGGACGCTGTGGACAGGGCCTGCTCGACATGAGTCTCGTCACAGGCCGGCAAACGGGCGATGACGGCACCGTCGAAAGGTGCGACGACTTCTGACATGCCGGCGGCAGGGCCGGCTCCGGGAATCAATATCGGGAATTCAGGCATTGTGGGCACCCTTTCAGCTTACCAGTCCAGGCTCCGTCAGCTCACCGAGACGCTTGGTCAGCAACATGTTCTCGCGGTAATCCACCGGCATTACCACCAGGCTGGGACCGGATTCCGCCAACGCCTTTTGCAGCGTGGTTTT
>JAJRXW010000142.1 GCA_024276095.1 Gammaproteobacteria bacterium | reverse complement strand
TTGATACTCATTGAGGCCTCCCCCCGCGATTTCAGGCTTGGGAGGTATAACCTACCATCCTACTCGTGTCACTCGCACGACGACGAAGGAGGAGACCTCAATGAAATTCTACACCCAAACCCATCAGTATTACTGCGGCATCGATCTGCATGCACGCTGCCTCTATGTCTGCATCCTCGACCAGTCCGGCGATCCTTTGGTACACAAGAATATCAAAGCCACACCACAGGCGCTCATCAAGCTGATCGCGCCCTACCAGGATGATCTGGTCATTGGCGTCGAGTGCATGTTTTCCTGGTACTGGGTCGCCGACCTGTGCCGGGAACGGGGCATCGCATTCATCCTGGGGCATGCGACGATTTCAGGTCGGAAGCAGCCGCCGCATCCGTTTCAGCGCCCGGTTATGGGGCAACCTCCGCCAGGTATGAATTCAGGTAGATTGCTTCCTGCGAATCCAGCCAAGAATGCCGAGGCCCGAACCAAACAGCCAAACCGCTGCGGGAACGGGTACGACGGTGCGACTAAACGAACAGGAAATATCTCTCGTAGGACAAGCCGTAGCCAGGTCGATTCTGGATAACATCGTGTTACCGTCAGCATCAAAACCATTCCAGATGATCTGGAATCCGGCGTCACGCCAGTAATATGTACCTGGAGCAGCTCCACCTCCCTGCGGCACTACTTTTGCAAGCAGGAAGTCTTTGCTTTCCCCGGGGTTCATTTGAAACGATGTTGCGCCATAGTTGTCGGATCCAAACTGCCATCTGAAGCCGAGCGTTCGGTCCACACTCGTGTAGGAATACTGGCCGCCGTTTCCGCAGGCGGCAATGAAGTCAGATTCTCCGCATGGAGCGTGAGTATTCCCGCCCCAAACATATTCGTAACTATAAAACGGTACGTCAGTGCCGGTAATAGTGTATTCAGGGTCGAAGGTGTACGTGTCTCCAGTTGACGGAACCAGGCTCATATCCAGCCCCCAATTAGGGGCAGCACCGTTGTGATCAACAAACAACGGATCAGAAGCCGCATCTAGCGTCAGTCGTATCCACACCTCGACAGTATCATTGGGACCAATGGTGCCTGTCTGCTCTACCCAGCTGGCATACGTTATCAAGGCTGCATTGGCCTGGGTGAATAACAGAATACCTGCAAGTGCGCCGACTATTCTTGCCATTATACCGGCCATTACACCGGACGCGTGAACTATGAAACCACCCGTGTTGCTGGTGATATAGCCTCGCACAGCATAATAGAAAGGTGCTGCGCCAGGAACTGGTCGTACTGAACGATTTGCATTCACCGAACCTGGCCTCCAAACATAATTGATCTTTGCCAATTTTTGCGCCATCGGGCGATTATCAAGTTCTGTTTATAGCATAACTATCCAATCAAATGATTATTATCGAGCTGATGAGGATTATGTTGAGAGCAGAAGATCTGCAAATCGCTGTTGGCTAGGTGTGGTATACACGGATGGGCCTCAGAAACACAATGACTCTGCGTGACTCCGCTTCAGGGTCAATCGGTTCTACCTCTCCGTACCACTTCGACACACCCATATTGCGCTGTGTGAGCATATTCAAATGCTCAACGGCCCCTTCGGCGGAAATTTCCTGCAGTTTACAGCGTACCGACACATAGAAGTCCTCGTTCTCCTTATCGATTGCCAGTACGGTCGCCTTGCCTTCTCTTCGAATGTTCTGCTCCTTCGGAGAATCGCGCAGCATGTTCAATTTGACACACTCACCATCGAAATCGGTCCACACAAGGGTGGACTGAATCGATCTGTCGATACCCAGGACGCTTAAGGTCACTACCCCCGACGGGGCGAGCAGAGCTCGATAGCGTTCAGGTATGTTTATCATCCTGCGATCTTGTCCGGAGTGCCTTGTATCTTTCCGTTCAGTCGCTCCGGCGCTGCCGGTGCGAACTGATCGCACTTGTATGATTGATTCAGGATCCTTTGGCTGTCGGGTGGCGCCATCTTGCGACCTCACATCGTCAGTGTGTGCCCGCCATCCGGTGTCAGTGTTGCCCCGGTTATGTAACTGGCCTCATCCGAGCATAAGAATGCGATGGATCGAGCGATCTCCTCCGGTCGACCAGCGCGGCGAAGGTGAACATTTGGAAGAAACCCCTGGTCGTATATTTCGTCGCCAATGACCCCTCGCAGCCGTCTATGCATCGGCGTATCGATTAACCCTGGGCACACAAGATTTACCCTGATTCCCTGCGGGGCCAATTCCGCTGAAACGCTCGTTGTTAGCCCGATCAGGGCATGTTTCGAGGCGACGTAAGCCGAGCCGGTAGGGAAGCCGAGAAAAGAATTGACGGAACCTACATTGACGATTGCTCCGCCATATCCACCCGCCAGCATGGCCTTAGCCTCATGCTTCATACAGAGAAAGGCACCTTTCAGGTTAATGTTGAGAACCCGATCCTACTCCTCCTCGGGCAGATCCGCGATACCAGCAAGCTGCCCCTCGATGCCTGCATTATTGACCACATAGTCGAGACGTCCGAAAGTATCGATCGTGTGTTTGACCATCCTTTCCACGTCCTTCGCAACGGAGACATCCGTATTGACGAAGGCTGCCGTACTGCCCTGAGCCTCGATCTCACTGACGAGACCAGTCAACTCTTCCTCCCGCCGTGCGGCGAGCACAACGCATGCGCCCTTCGCTGCAAAAATCTCAGCGGTTGCTCGCCCTATTCCACTGCTTGCTCCGGTAACCAGTGCGACTTTGCCGTTCATGATTGTTATCTCTTTTCTCTCATCGTGACCGACTGGTCAGGTGGCGTCGTTATCGCATGAACTACGAGATTTCTCTGGATGCTCATTAACCACAATTCTGCTTCCTCTGGCCTGAGTGAAGAAATCTGCATTCCTGTTGGCGGATACTCCGAAGGGGCCGAATCCGCTGGTTGTGGTTGCACCCAGTTGTGGCGGAAGAGTGATTGGTGTCCAGCCATTTCGCAATACCGTGCCCTTGGCCTTTGCCACCAGGTTGTCGCTACAATCCAAGACGGTATCCGTATACCTATGCTGAGATGCACACCCGAGAAGACTGATCAAAAACAAAAAAAGTAGCAGATGTCTCATAGGCATATCACGATAAGCCTCAGCGGCCGGCGTCTTCTCCGGTCCGCTGCAGGGGCGTGTTTGAAGCCAATTGCTCCAATTTTTCGGCCAGCCATACTTTGATAATTGATTGACGCGTTACACCCAATCGGCCTGCCTCCTTATCGAGCATCTCTATCATCCAGGTCGGGAAATCGACATTGACACGCTTCTGCTCCTGCTTCGGGCGCCGGGCCCTGGATAGATCCAGGGCACCGTTTACATCCTTGCCTTGATCAAAATCGCTATCAAATTTCTTAGCTTTCATACAAAGCTACCTTTGCAATACGGGACCGCCGAACTGAAATGATCCGGATATCGTCACCACGATAGGTGATTACAGCCGACCAATGTTTTGCGTTGATCCGGCCGATGACGATGGATCGCGGTTCATCCACTGTTCGGGCCGGAATCTCCAACACATTCGAGTCGTTCCACAGTTGCCGGGCATCAATAAAATCAATACCGTGCTTGGCGAGGTTTCGGTCGCTTTTCTGAGGATCGAACTCGAATCCAATAATGGTATAGAAAATATACCTTTTCAGGGTGGATGACAAGCACCTGGTTCATTACTTACGCTGAGAATTGGGGCCTGGTGGAGCGCTTCGAAACGCTACTTCGATACTTCAACAGGGTTCTAACGCCTGCGACAACGGCCGGCGGTCACGCCGCACTGCATGCTCTGATCATAGGGCTGTTGATTTGCACGCTGGATTGACCCTCCTTTTGCAACCTGGAAATGACCCGTCCCAAGCGAAGCAAAGAGCAACCTTTCAATGCTCCAGGGAGCATCAGACGGATCAGTTTTCGATGCAAGAAATGGATGTTATTGGTTCAAAATTCGGTGCAAATCAACACTTTGAGTACATCGAGATGTTCTATAATCGTGTCAGGCGTCATTCAGCGATTGGCTATGAAAACTACAGGAACTTCCCGTTTATTACGCATCTGGCTGTCTGGGTCAGCATTATTCTTTAGTCAGAGCGAGGCTGCACACACCTGCCTGCATCCCGGGGTGTTGTTCATGCAACTTTTCCTCGAAACATGAAATAAACAGCACCGACCAGACACAGCCCGGCCCAAAGATAGTCCAGTTTCAATGGTTCCTTCATATAGCACAATGAAAACGGTACAAATACACTTAATGTAACAACCTCTTGAATGATCTTGAGCTGCCCGATGGATAGAATACTGTAACCAATCCGGTTTGCCGGAACCTGGAACATATACTCAAACAGCGCGATTCCCCAGCTGACGAGCGCTGCCACAATCCACGGCTTGTTGTTCAGTTCCTTGAGATGCGCGTACCAGGCAAATGTCATAAAGACGTTGCTGAGCGCCAATAGACCGACTGTCAATACAATTTGTTTCAAGGTGCGGGTTTTTCCGTTGTACAGGCAGGGGCAGATAAAGCAGCGGTCACTCCGGTTGATGCACGCTGTCCGGATCTGTCTGTCTGTTTCCCTGATCGGTGGGCGCAATGTATTCCTGGGCGGCGACGGCCAGTGTCCCTGGTCCGCCATGCACGCCAATTGCGGCGCCGAGCTCAACGATGTGTATGGATTCGACTGAACCAATGGCCTGTTGCAGCGCCTGTTCGAGCTCTCTGGCGAGTTCCGGGTTCTGTGCGTAGCCGATAGCAAGACGATAGGTCTTGGTTGGGTCTGCTTTGCGCGTCACGTATCTTGCAAAGGCGCCTACCGGGTTTTTTTTCTTCGAGATCGCCCCGGCCGCCCGAATCTGCCCGCAACCGCTCAGCTTGACGATCATGGCAATCCTCAGCAAATCGGCGACCCGTTTGTAGGCAGGCCTCACCCGGCCGCCGCGCACGGTATAAGTCAGATCGGGGATTACGCCAAACACCATGGTGCGGGTAATGGCCTGCCTGGCGGCGGCAACGACCTGCTCGCCGGTGTAGCCGGCCGCGGCACATTCAGCGGCATACATTGCAATCAGTCCCTGGCCTACGGACAACGTGCGGCTGTCTACAACGGTGATGCGGCCTGTCCCGTCCACCCGTTGAGCGGCACTCTCGGCGGCCTGCAAGGTACCGCTGATCTCGCCCAGCAGGCTGATGGAAACCACGTCATCGAAATGTGAGGCAAGAAACTCATAAGTGCGGCGAAAATCCCCCGGTGCGGGCTGCGATGTGGTGGGATGGTGCGGGTTGGTTTTCAGTTCCTGAAAAAACTCATCGGCCGACAGGCCGATCTTGTCCAGGTAGCTGCGTTCGCCAAAATGAATTCGGGCTGGAACGATGTGTATGCCCAGATCTTCATAGGCGCATTCCGGCAGGTCCGCTCCGGAGTCTGTGACGATGGCAACACGGGGCGAGCCGTCCCTTACCGCTTGCGCCTGTTGCAGCATGTCATCGGCTTTCTGCTTGCTGACCACGCCATAGCGGCCGGCAATCTCGAAGGCCTGCTCGGGGTCGTCGACATGAATATGGATCTTGGTCTTTCGCCGGGTACCTGCCACGACCAGGCTGCTGCCGATTGCAGACAGGGATTCACGCAGCTTGCGCCGGTCGATGGCCTCGCCGGTCAGCATGCACTCGGTGCAATAACGATGCTCAACGGTGCCAACATCATAAACATCGCCCTGTTCCTCAAGATCGTCATCCGGCGGCACGATGGCATCTGGAACCGTGTCCAAAGAACCGTGGTGCAAAAATCGTACGATACCTTCCAGCATGACGACGAACCCTTTGGCTCCTGCATCGACGACATTGGCGCGGCGCATCTGCTCCAGGCCGTTACGGGTGGCCTCCAGAGACGTCTGGGCGGTTGCCAGCCCGGCTTCGAGAATCGGAACGAAATCGCGTCCGTGCACTGTTTGCTGGTGAGAGATTTCCTTGCTGACGTCCTGAATGACCGACAGAATCGTGCCTTCTTTCGGCGAGCCCAGGGCAGTGCGTGCGTATTCGTTGCTGGTTTCCATCGCCCGGGCGAATGCGGCGGGCAGCACATGCCGCAGGTCACCCAGTGTGTCTGCCAGCCCCTGGAAAAATTGCGCAAGGATCGCACCGGAGTTGCCGCGGGCACCGTCGAGTGCGGCGTCGGCTACGGCGATCAGCAACTGGCCGGCATGATCGGTTTCGAGTGTCGATAGCCGTTGGCCGATGGAACTGAAAGTCAGGGCCAGGTTGGTGCCGGTGTCGCCATCGGGAACCGGAAAAACATTGATCTTGTTCAGGTAGGAGCGCTCTGCCACAACGCGTTCGATACCGGCGCACAGCGCGCGGTTGAGCCGAACGCCGTCGAGATAGGCGATACGGCAGATACCTGATGCTGTGACAGCCCCGATGGATCCGGTTGCGGCGAGTGCGGATCGAGTATCGATAGGCCGATTCACTCCTTGGGCAGCGTGAACCGCCGGCCCTGATGCTCGAGGATGACGCCGGCCGGTGTAATGGCGGCAATGACCGGCCCTTCCTCCAGCCGGTCGCCTTCCCGGTATCGCGCACTGTTGATGAACACCAGCCGCGAGTCGGGATTAGTGCTGTAGACATGCAGGTCGATGTGCATCGGCGGCAGCACGATATCGCCGGAAAGCGTCAACTGGGTAAGGTCCGGGAGTTCCTCCGCCGGCGTATTATCCACGGGTGCCGGCCGTTCGGCCGGTCGATTCCGGGCTTGTGCGGCGGCCCGGTTTACCGGCGGCGGTCGCGGGGTTGCCGCTTCCTGGTCCAGCGACCGGATCGCGGGCGGCGGGCGGGTCTGGACTGCGGTTGCTGTCGGCATGCGTTCAGGCTCGTTCGGCAAAGCTCTCAGCGGAACGGATACCTGCGGCGGTGGCTGGTCCGCTGTGGACTGGTACCACCACACGCTCATCAGGACCAGGTTGGCCAGCAGCACGGCGAATACGATGGGGATCCATAAAGATCGCCGGCCGGGGGTGGCAGCGTAGCGCGCTTCGGCAAGGCCGGGCGGTGTGCCGCGTTGTCGTTCGTTTTCGCTTTTGCGAAGTGCATCCAGAATGATTGACATCGGTTCGTGCGGATATCCTGTCGACAGACTAGTTGACGCGAACCAGCCGTGGTACGCCGGTCGGGTTCAGGTCGGTATTAATGGCGATCTGAGTTTGCTGGCCGACCAGGCCATCGACCGTCAGGCGGCGTTTCCTCTGATAGTCCCGCACCTGGTTTTCCAGTTCCTGGTCATACAGGTCAGAGACGACGGGCGCCAGTGGTGTGCCCCGAATGGTTGCCAGGCTTTCGCGCAGCCATCTGACGTCCTGGTCCTGCATGCCCGGGAGAAGCGCTTTTCTGCTGCCGATCCCCGGGCGCCACAGCAGCAGGTATTCGCCGAACCATAAATCAGCCAGCTCTGCGGTACCGACCTCGTAACGCTGGTTGCCTATGCGAACGGTTGCGACGCTTCCTGCCAGGCTGGACAGCACCACTTGGTGCCGATCGCCACGGGCGTCACGCAGCGTCAGGATTGCCGGGCGGTCCAGTACCCGGATTTGTGCCAGCGAGCCGCGTTGTGACAGGCAATACAGATTGTGCTGAATGGCCTGGTCGCAGGCGCGCACCGGTCCGGGTGTAAAGGCAGCATTCCACAGGCCAAACAGGGTCTGGAAAGCGGAATCGTTGCCGGTCTGCTGGCGCTTTTCCTGCAGCAGGGCTTCCAGGCTGGCAGGCGCCGGGTCGATGGGCCGGGCGCCGATTGCCCCGGTACCGGCAGGCATGCCGGAGCTGGCCCCGCCGTTGCCGGTAACGAAACCGGTTGTTCCGGCGTGCGTTGTTTCCGGGTCGACTGGAGCGGCGATTGTTCCCGAACTGGTTGTACCCGAACCGGTTGTACCTGAGTCGATCATCCCCGAGTCGATCGCTCCTGAGTCCATCGTTCCCGGGTCCATCACTCCCGGGTCGATCATTTCTGTGCCGCTGGCTGCAGTACCGGTGGTTCGCGGATTCGTTACACCGGCGCTGCCTGTCCATGAGTCTGTCGCTCCTGAATCGTTCATCGCCGGTGTGGCCGGCTTCGCGTTCAGTGGTTCGGGCGCGGTGCGTTCAGTGGCGCCGTTTGCCGCTGCCAGCCGCCGCCTGTCGTTTATGGGCGGTGTGGTCGTTCGGCTTTGATCGCTTGCCGGCGTCACGACGGTGTGGCCGTTCGCCGTGCCGTTCATCCACTGCGATAGCCGGGGGTAACCGGCGAAGCCCAATGCCAGTGCCACTACCAGTGCAGCACCGCCCAGTGCCATGGCGGCGTAGCGGGCCCGCCGGGGGGCCGGCGATTTCTTCCTGGTGCGATGGCCGTAGATCTCCTCGGCGGCGTCGCGAACCAGCGCCGGTGTCACCTCATGCATGTCCTTGGTAAATGCGCCCAGCAACGCCCGGTCGGCCACCACATTGATAATTCTCGGGATCCCCTTGGACAACCGGTAGATCGCTTTTTTCGCTGCCATGGAAAACACTGGCTGCGAACAGCCGGCTACCTTCAGGCGGTGATCGATATAGGCAGTCGTTTCCTCGAGTGTCAGCGGTTCGAGGTGATAACGCCCGGTAATACGCTGTGCCAGTTGCCGCATGTCATTGCGCGCCAGCAGCTCCCGCAGCTCGGGCTGACCGATCAGAATGATCTGCAGCAGTTTTTGTTTGGTGGTTTCCAGGTTGGTCAGCAAACGAACCTGTTCCAGCACATCCGGCTGCAGGTTCTGCGCTTCATCGACGATCAGAATCGTGCGCCTGCCGTTGCTGTGATTCTCGAGAAGATAATCGTTCAGCGCATCGGTGAGGGCCTTGATACTGCCGGGCGGATGAGGAGTGGGAGTACCGAGCTCTTCGCAAATGGCATCGAGGAACTCTGTTTTCGACAGCTGGGAATTCAGTACCAGGGCAACATCCGCGGATTCAGGAAGCTGCTGCAGCAGGCTGCGAACCAGCGTGGTTTTGCCCGTTCCGACTTCGCCGGTCAGCTGGATAAAGCCGCCGCTTTCCTTCACGCCGTAGATCAGGTGGGCGAGCGCTTCGGTATGCCGCTGGCTCATATAGAGATACCGCGGGTCCGGGGTGATCGAGAAAGGCTTCTCGTTCAGGCCGAAGAAGCTGCTGTACATGACGTTCTTGACGGGCTCAATAAGGGTGGCTGTTTTTCGCTATTCTAGCAGTTTGACCGCAAGGCTTTTTTTCGGCCGCCGTACCCGGCCCGTCAGGCTTTGCGCAGCACGATATACGCGGCCAGTTCCCGCAGGCTGTCGGCGCCGGAGCCGAATGTCGCCAGCGCTTCCCGGGCTTCGCGAAGCAGCTCGTCGACACGCTTTCTGGAGTTATCCATGCCAAGCAATGCCGGGTAGGTCGCTTTGCCGCGGGCCTGGTCCGATCCCTGCTGCTTGCCGATCTGGGCGGTATTGCCTTCGACATCGAGGATGTCATCCCGGATCTGGAATGCCAGCCCCACTGCGGTTGCGAATCGCTCCAGCGCATCTTTCACCGGTTGCCCGGTGTCGGGCCGGCAGCAGGCTGCTGAAAGCACACTGGCAGCCAGCAGCCGGCCGGTTTTCAGATGGTACATGTGTTCCAGTGCCGCCCGGTCGAGGCGCCGGCCCTCCGAAGACATGTCGATAGCCTGGCCGCCGGTCATGCCGGTGGAGCCGCAGGCATCGGCCAGCAGGTTCGACAGTTGTATCTGTATCTGTGGATGGGCTGCCAGCGGGGGGTGGCTGGCGAGTACCTGGAATGCCAGCGGCTGCAGTGCATCTGCGGCAAGAATTGCAGTCGCTTCGTCGAACTGCCGGTGCGTCGTCGGCCGGCCGCGCCGCAAATCGTCGTTATCCATGGCCGGCAGGTCATCGTGGACCAGCGAAAAAGCGTGCATCAGTTCAATGGCTGCAGCCGGCGCATCGAGCAGGTCCGGGTGGGCATCGAGTGCCTGTCCGGCGGCATAAACCAGCAGTGGCCGGATGCGTTTTCCGCCGCCAAGCACCGAGTAGCGCATGGCTTCGTGCAGCCGGGCAGGGTTTTGATCCGCCGCCGGCAGCACGCGATCGAGCAGTGCTTCGATCCGTGGGCGAAAGGTAGTGCAAAGCTCATCTAGGGTCATGGTTGTGGAGCATACCGTATGGTTGCCGGAATCGTCGCCCGAATCGTAGCCGGAATCGTTACCGGGGTGCAGGCTATAATGCCAACCCAAGGTACATCAAGTCGGCCGGCTTCGGAAACAGGGCAACGGATATTCACAGATTGAGAGAAGCAACCGCGATAGCGCATCCGAACGTCGCCCTGATCAAGTACTGGGGGAAGCGGGACAGTGCCGCCAACCTGCCGGCGGTCGGCTCGCTGTCGATCGGGCTGGGTGCGCTGAGTACCAGGACTACGGTTCGTTTCGAACCCGGCGCCGCTGCGGATACCGTGGTGCTGAACGGCAATGAGCTGCCCGCGGAAAACAGCAAGGTAACCTTGTGCCTCGATATGCTCCGGCAAATTGCCGGGGTCGATGCCGGCGCGGTAGTGACATCCGCCAACGATTTTCCGACCGGTGCGGGCCTGGCGTCTTCCGCGTCGGGGTATGCCGCACTGGTGACCGCCGGTGCTGCCGCGCTCGATCTCGATCTTTCCTCGCAACAGCTGTCCGCGATTGCCAGGACCGGCTCGGGTTCGGCATCCAGGTCATTGTTCGGCGGGTTCGTACTGTTGCGTAACGACGGTGACGATACCACCTGCGCGCCGGTGCTTGCGCCGGAAGAATGGCCGCTGGCGGTGGTCGTTGCCGTGACTTCGGATGAGCCCAAGGCCGTGAGTTCCCGCTATGGCATGGAGCAAAGCCGCCTTACCTCGCCGTACTACCGGCAGTGGGTTGACGGTCACGATGCAGATCTCGAGGCCGGGCTGCGTTGTGTCATGGAGCGGGACTTCGCCGGGCTGGCGGCGGTGGCGGAGCACAGTTGTCTGAAAATGCATGCGGTCATGATGGCAACCCGTCCGCCGCTGCTGTACTGGTCGGCAGCGACCATGGCCTGTCTCGATGCCGTGCGGGCGCTGCGCGGCGAGGGGGAGGAGGTGTTTTTCACCGTCGATGCCGGTCCGCAGGTCAAGGCGGTCTGCACCGCCGCGGCGATCGATCGGGTCGCTGGTACGCTGCAAAGCGTGCCGGGCGTTTTGCGCGTGATTGTCAGCCATCTGGGTGACGGGGCGCGGCTGACGGATGACCATGATTGACAGCAGTGCACCGGGGAAACTGGTCATTGCCGGAGAGTATGCGGTGCTGGAAGGTGCGCCGGCGATTGCCATGGCGGTCGACGTTCGTGCCCATGCCCGGGTGGATGTCACCGGCGGGCCGGGCAGCCGGCTGAGCATACCGGACGATGACCGGTGTTTCGATTTCAGCGTCGACAATCGAAACCGTATTCACTGGGATCGGGACAATGCGCCGGGTCGCCTGGGGGGCGCGCTCGAAGCGGCGGTAGCGACCCTCGATGGCGCGGGCCTGCTGCCGGATACCGGCCTGCCGGCGCTTGGTATCAGCCTGAGTTCCCGGGATTTTTATACCGTGCCGGGCGATGGCAGCAAGACCAAGCTCGGTCTTGGTTCGAGTGCCGCAATTGTTGTGGCCCTGTGCGATGCCCTGTTGCGAGTGACGGGGGCGGGGGACATCGGGCCCGCCCGCCTGTTAAAGCTGTGCGGCGATGCGCATCGCCGGTTGCAGGGCGGTGTCGGCAGCGGCATCGATGTCATGACTGCTGTGCTGGGCGGCGTGATCGGCAAGGCAGCGGCCACCGGAAAAGAAAGCGGCGACCATGGCAGTCCGGCAGCGGTCAGCGCGCTGGACTGGCCGCAAGGTTTGCAGGTACTGGTTGTCTGGTCGGGCCGCAGCGCCTCGACCACCCGGTTGCTGGCCCGGTTCAGGGCGTTTGGCGATGACCGCCCGGCCCGGTTTCGGGAGCGACTGGAGCGGCTGTGCGAGGGCGCCGCCGGCGTGGTCGCCGCCTGGTCGGCAGGCAGCGTTGCCGCCGTGCTGGAATCCCTGCAGGCGTATGCAGACGGGCTGTTGGCACTGGATCGGGAGGGCGCTATCGGCATTTACTCCGCCGAGCACCTCGCACTCCGGCAACTGGCACTCGACCATGGAGTCGTTTACAAGCCATCGGGTGCCGGCGGGGGGGATTTTGGCCTGTTGCTGATGGAGTCCGAAGGCCTGCGGGCGGACCTGGTCGCAGCAGTCGCCCGGGCCGGGTTCAGTTGCCTGACGGCTTCGCTGGGCGGGCCGGGCCTGTGCGCGGAGACGCTTGAAAGCTGACCGGGCTACTGTGCGCCGGCGGCCTGTTCGACAGCCGCCATCACCCGCAGCAGGTTACCGCCCCAGAGTTTTTCCAGGTCGGCTTCGCTGTAACCGCGGCGTACCAGCTCGGCAGTCACATTGGGTGTTTCGGCGGCATTACGCCAGCCTTCGATACCGCCGCCGCCGCCGAAATCAGAGGAGATACCGACATGATCGATACCGATCAGGTTCACGGCATAGTCGATGTGATCGGCAAAATCCGCCACGGTCGATTTGATCGCCGGCCACTTGCTGTCTATTTCGGCGCGTTCGGCAAGATAACGTTTGCGCACGTCTTCGGGCAGCGTGTTCGGGTCGTGATTGCCGCCGGTCAGGCCGACCTCGATGGCGAGCTTGATGATGTTGTCCATTCGTTCCGGCAGCGCTTTTTTCAGGTAGGTGTTGAAGGCAACGATCTGCACGACGCCGCCTGAGTCCCTGACCGCCGTCAGCTGGTCATCGTCCATGTTGCGCGTGATATCGGCCAGGGCGCGTACCGCGGAATGGGAGGCGATCACCGGTGCTGTGGAGGCCCGGGCGATCTCGATGGCGGTGTCGCGATGTGCATGCGAGACGTCGACCATGATGCCCAGCCGGTTGGCTTCGGCGACCACTGCCCGCCCGGCATCGGTGAGCCCGCCGTGAATGGTTTCCGGTTCTCCTTTACGGGTATTCGGGTTTGCCGAATCGCCCAGGTCGTTGTGTCCCATGTGGGTAATGCCCAGGTAGCGAACGCCCCGGTCATAGAACGCTTTCAGGTTTTCTGCCGAGCCGGCCAGCGGGTTGCCGTTTTCCATGCCGATAAATGCCACCAGTTTGCCCGCTGCATGGATTTTCCTTGCTTCGGCAACAGAGGTTGCCAGCTGAATGTGATTGCCATGGCGATCGAGCATGCGCCTGATCGTGGCGAACCTTGCCAGTGCTTCGGCATTGGCCGCTTCGTAACCGGCGGGGGTGAGCTCCGTCTGGCTGGAGAAGACGATAAAAAATGCCGCGTCCAGCCCGCCGGATTTCATTTTCCTGATATCGACCTGGGTGTTGGGCGCATTGATCAGGTCGAGTTCGGCGGCATCTTCGATACGGGGAACATCGACATGGGTATCGATCGTGAACAGGCGGTCGTGCAGCCGGGCAGATTCGGTTGCCGCGCCGGCGGGCAGCGATGCCGACACGACAATCATTGCGGTCAATACCCTCGACAGATGGTTCATTCGGGAATTCCTTGCTGGCAGTGTGCTGGCCGGCAGTTTACACCGGTTGGCTTGCTGCGCTAAAGACTCTCATCCCGATAGCGGCGCATCCAGATCGCGCCGGCCAGCAGTGCCGCACCGACCACCAGCCCTTCCCAAAGCTCGGGGCGTTGCAGATAAAGGGTGGGATTGACGACTTCAGCCAGCGTGGGCCCGGTATATCCGTCGATACTGGCGAGATCGATGCTGGAGTCGTTGATCGTCATGGCGATGATCGGAAAAATGCCCTGAAAGTGCTCGCCGATGAATGTGGCAACGGTTGTCGTGCCGAAAGTCATCGATTCCGCCCAGACCAGCACGCCGGGAGGCAGTATTGCCCACAGGAATACTGCCCGGTTGGCATAGGAGGAAACCAGCAGCAGCCAGCAGGTAATCGGGAAAAACCACAGGGCCTGCACCGGTACGGCGTAGAGTACCCGGCCGGCCGACTCCAGGAAGGGGTTGTTGGTCCACAGCGCCGCGGCACTGCCGGCACCGGTGATGGCGAGCGTGATCGAGGCCACGATCAGCAGGGCCAGCAGGCAGACAAAGCCGACGGCACCGGCAATGAGCGGGGCAACGATGGTTGCGCTGGTGAGCTTGGATAATACCGTCGTGGTGTCCGATACCGGCAGGGATTTCCAGAACATGATGGTACGGTCTTCACGCTCGGCCTTCAGACAATCCAGCAGGTAAAAGACTACTACCCAGCCGGTGACAAACATGAATACCATCATCAGGCCGCCGTTGAACGACCCAAGCCAAGCGGCCAGGTCGGCTCCTGCGAGCATGTCGATATTGATATCGATTTCCGCCATCCTGGTGATTGCCGTACCGGACAGCAGCACCGCGGAAAGGACGATGATGCCGGCAAGTGCCAGCGGTACCAGCGTCAATGCGCGATGCTCCCAGAGTTCCCGCTTCAGCAGGACTGCAAAACTGCTCATGCCGCATCCTCCTTGACCTTGGCCACGAACAGGCTGGCGATATTCGGCGTGCCGATTCTGCCCAGCTGGTTAAGGCGATCGTGCGATACGCCGTCGTACAGCAATGCAGTGTGGCCGAAGCCGTCCTGTTGATAAATCGGCTTCAGGTCCAGTGCCTGCTGCAGTTTTTCCGGTGCCACCGAGACCTCGACATACCGGTTGGCAATCTCTTCCATGGAGGAATTCAGTACCAGCCGGCCGCGATTGATAAACATCAGGTTGGTCAGGATATGCTGAATCTCTTCCACCTGGTGGGTCGATACGATAATGGTTCTCTTTTCGTCGAAATAATCTTCCAGCAGGGAGGTGAAGAACTCCTTGCGAAAAATGATATCCAGCCCGATGGTCGGCTCATCGAGTACCAGCAGCCGTACATCGATGGCCATGACCAGCGCCAGGTGCAGCTGGGTGACCATGCCTTTCGACAGGCTCTTGATCTTCGAATTGCGCCGGATGCCGGTTTTGGAGAGAAACTGCCCGGCCTTTGCAGGATCGAAACGCGGGTGTGTTTTTGCCATGATTTCCATGATCTGATCGACCCGCAGCCAGCGCGGCAGTACCGCGACATCGGCGATAAAGCACACGTCCTGCATGACACGGTGCCGGTAACGGCGCGGATCGAGCCCCAGCACTTCCAGTTGTCCGGTGTAGGACGTCAGTCCAAGGATGGCTTTCAGGGCGGTTGTTTTTCCGGCGCCGTTGGGACCGATCAGCCCGACGACCTGGCCGGGCTCGATGCTGAAACTGACATCGTTCAGCGCCTGCAGGGAGCCGTAATTTTTCGACAGATTGTTGGCGGTTACGATCGCGGTCATTGCCCGTCTCCCTCGTCAGTCCGGCGCACGCCCGGCAACAGTTCGCTGGCATCCAGCCCCAGTTGTTCGATACGCTCGAGAACCGCCGGCCACTCCTCGGCCAGAAATTTGCGGCGCTCGTTTTTTTGCAGCGCTTTTCTGGCGCCCGGTGCGACATACATGCCCAGTCCCCGTCGTTTTTCGATCAGTTTTTCATCCACGAGCTGTTGATAACCCTTGAGGACAGTCAGCGGATTGAGGCGGTATTCGGCGGCAACGGTGCGTACCGAAGGCAGCGGATCTCCCTCCTTGAGTACATCGCCCAGAATCATGACCACGACCCGGTCGCGAACCTGACGGTAGATGGGCTGATTGTCATTCCATTCCTGATCCATAGATTCTGTCCTGCGGGGGCCTGACTCCTGGTTTGTGTAGCGGTGTTATAGCGAACTATAACACCCGCTCGGGAAAAAGCAAGGACAGCACGGGATCACCGGGCCAGGCAACAGGAATGCTGCTGCAAAACCGCCACCGGACCTGGCTGCCGGGCTATTCGACGGTGATGGTGATCCGCTCCGAGATGACAGGAGGATCATGGGGAACATGATTGCCGTCACCCAGCAGCAGCTGCAGCGTATGGCGGCCGGGAGGCAGTTCGATGGTCGTTTCCGACTGCGCCTTGCCAAAATGCAGCGAATGTTCACTGGCCGGGATCGGCACACCGGCATCGCCCGGCCGGGTATCGATCAGCAGGTGATGGTGTCCGGTACCCGGTTTGAATGTTCCGACCGGTGCCAGCGACATGCCCTGGATACCGAATACGACCCGCACCGGGGAGCTGACCGTATCGCCGTCCTGCGGCGAGACGATCGTGACTGTCGGTGCCGCGTCGGCGGCCATAGCGTCCGGCGCTGCGACCGGAGATGCGCCGGTCCGGGCATCCGGCGATTGCGCCATGAGCTGACCGGAAAGCAGCAATGCCGCCGATAGAACGGAAATACTTAAAGTGTGTCGATTCATGATTACTCCCCCCAGGTGCTGCCGAAATTTCGCAGCGGCAGTGTCCGGGTGCCGCTGCGAATGGGCGGACAATCGACCGATTGTCCGCCGCTGGTTCGGATTATGCCGCTTTAGCGGATTTTGTCGCCGCTTTTTTCTTCCGCCGCGGCCGTTTCGGGCTTTTTTGCGCCAGCTCTGCGCCATCGAAGTCATCCACGGCAATGAGCTCCATTACCTTGCTGTCGAAGACTCTTAACCGGGCGGCTTCATCGCCGGTCAACACGCCTTCGCGTTCGGCCGCGTCGATCTGTTTCGGCATTTCTTCGTCACGGATCACACCGGCCTTCACGGCATCGCGCAGCCGCTTTTCAAGGGGCACCATATCTTCGGCCATCTCGAGTGCTTCCTGAAGCTGCCCCAGCGGGTTGCCGGCTTCCGGCGGATGCATATAGATGCCGTGGCAAAGCCGTTCCCGCGTCTCGGTGGGATGGGTGATGAGCTGAACGATTTTCTGCCCGAGTTCGTCCGAGGGTGCGGAATAAGTGCGTCCCCTGGGAAAGATCAGTACCCGCAGCAGGGCGGCGACCGGCCGGTTCGGGAAGTTGCGCAGGAAGCCATGCAGCTGCTCCTGGGCCTGGTACATCAGGTTGCGGCAGGACCATTCGACCAGCGGCAGGTCGGCGGCCGGCCGGCCCTGGTCTTCGTAGTGTTTCAGCACCATGCTGGCCAGGTAGATACTGCTGAATACATCGCCGAGCCGCCCGGACAGCATTTCCTTGCGCTTGAGCGCACCGCCGAGTGTCAGCATCGCGACATCGGCAGCGATGGCGAAAGCGGCACTGTAGCGATTGATGTGCTGGTAATAGCGGGCCGTACTGCCGTAGACGGGAATATTGCTGTAGCGCGCATGGGTCAGGGCGTTGACGAATGAACGGGCCGCGTTGCTCATCGCTGCACCGATGTGTGCAAACAGGTAGCGATCGAAATCGTGCAGCGCCTTTTCGAAATCCGGTTCCCTGGCTGCTTCCATTTCATGCAGCACATAGGGATGGCAGCGGATCGCCCCCTGGCCGAAAATGATCAGGCTGCGCGTCAGGATATTCGCTCCTTCGACGGTAATCGCGATGGGAATGGCCTGGTAGCCCCTGCCAAGATAGTTGTTCGGCCCCAGCATGATCCCCTTGCCGCCATGAACATCCATCGCGTCGTTGGCAATTTTCCTGCCCATCTCGGTGCAGTGGTATTTGAGAATGGCGGAAGGTACAGCCGGGTCTTCGCCGCGGCACTGGGCGGTTGCCGTTACCGTGACGGCGGAAGTAATCGTATAGGTGTGGGCCGCGATGCGCGCCAGCGCTTCGCCGACGCCTTCGAAATTGCTCACCGGCATATTGAACTGCTGCCGGATGCGCGTGTAGGCACCGGCGGAACAGACCGCCGCCTTGCCGCCGCCCATCGCGTTGGCCGGCAGCACGATGCCGCGGCCCTTGGCCAGCAGTTCCACCAGCATTTTCCAGCCCTGTCCGGCTTTTTCCGGCCCGCCGATAATGCAGTCGATGGGCAGAAATACGTCTTTGCCGCGTGTCGGGCCGTTGAGAAAGGGAATGTTCAGCGGGAAATGGCGCCGGCCGATTTCTACGCCGTCGACATCGGTGGGAATCAGCGCTGCCGTGATGCCGCGCTCTTCTTCGTCGCCGATCAGGTGGTCCGGGTCATAGAGCTTGAATGCCAGTCCCAGGACGGTAGCGATGGGGGCGAGCGTGATGTAGCGCTTGTCCCAGTTCAGACGTACACCGATCACTTCTTCGCCGTTGAATTCGCCTTTGCAAACCACGCCGGTATCGGGAATGGAGGCCGCATCGGAACCGGCCCTGGGCGCGGTGAGCGCGAAACAGGGGACTTCCTTGCCACTGGCCAGCCCGGGCAGATAGCGGTCTTTCTGTTCCTGGGTGCCGTAGTGAAGCAGCAACTCCGCCGGTCCCAGTGAATTGGGGACGCCCACCGTAGAGGCGGCAACCACGCTTTTACTGGAGATTTTTGCCAGCACCATCGCGATGGCCAGCGGTGAAAATTCCAGGCCGCCGTATTCCTTGGGGATGATCATCGCGAAAAAGCCCTGTTTCTTGATGAAGTCCCAGGTTTTTTTCGGCATGTCGGCCAGTTCGTGGGTGATCTCCCAGTCATTCAGCATCCGGCACAGCTCGTCGGTAGGCCCGCTGAGAAAAGCCTGCTCCTCTTCGGAGAGCTGCGGCGCCGGCAGGGAGGTGAGCTTGCTCCAGTCCGGTTGTCCGCTGAACAGTTCTCCGTCCCACCAGACGGTACCGGCTTCCAGTGCTTCACGCTCGGTATCGGACAGCGTCGGTACCATGCTTTTGTACAGTTTCAGCATCGGAGAACTGATCCGCTCACGCCGGATCGCCGGCAGGTTGACCGCAACCAGCGCGCCGAACGCAACCCACAACAGAATCAGCCAGCTCCAGTGGCTGCCGCTGAAAAAAGCATAGGCAAGCAGCGCAATGCCCAGCGTGATCGTCGACGTTTTCAGGTCGATCCGGCGATAAGTGACTGTCAATCCGACTGCCACAAGCAGAATGGTCGAGATCAACCAGAGCAGAAAACCAGACACAAGCACCTCCTGTTATCGATAACGCCGCATCGCGCCGGTGACGGTCGCCGCTGTCTGCTGGACGCGGCCGCGGTGTCGGCGGTCAAGGTTTGGCAACCTTTATACCATCATAGTTCCGTTGACATGGATCTGTCAGAGCAGATCCGCCACGGCATCGCGCTCTTCGCGAAGCTCGTTTTCCGTGGCAGTCATGCGTGCGCGGCTGAAATCGCTGATTTCCAGGCCCTGCACGATTTCGTACTGGCCCTTGCTGCATCGGCAGGGATAGGAATAGATAATGCCCGCTTCGATGCCATAGCTGCCATCGGCGGGTATGGCCATGCTCACCCAGTCTTCACCCGGAGTGCCCAGCGCCCAGTCGCGGACGTGATCGATGGCTGCCGAGGCTGCCGAGGCGGCGCTGGATGCGCCTCGAGCGCTGATGATTGCAGCGCCACGCTGCTGCACCGTCGGGATAAAGTCATCGACCAGCCAGTTCTGGTCCAGTTGTTCCATGGCAGGCAGATCGTTGATGATGGCATGGCTGACATCGGGGTACTGGGTGGAAGAGTGGTTACCCCAGATGGTCATATTGGTAATCTGGCTGACGTGATGACCGGTTTTCGCCGCCAGCTGCGCCAGCGAGCGATTGTGGTCCAGCCGGGTCATTGCCGTAAAGTTGGCCGGATTGAGGTCCGGGGCGTTTTGCTGGGCAATCAGCGCATTGGTATTGGCCGGGTTGCCGACCACCAGTACCTTGATATCCCGGCTGGCATGGTCGTTCATCGCCTTGCCCTGTACGGAAAAGATCTGTGCATTGCCTTTCAGAAGATCGGCCCGTTCCATGCCCGGGCCACGGGGCTTGGCCCCGACCAGCAGGGCATACTGGGCGTCCTTGAACGCCTCCTCGGGCCGGTCGGTGGCCAGGACCCCGTCAAGGGTCGGAAAAGCGCAGTCTTCCAGTTCCATGACGACGCCTTTCAGCGCGTCCAGGGCCGGCGGTATCTCGAGCAGTTGCAGCCGCACGGGCTGATTGGGGCCCAGCATCTGCCCGGACGCGATGCGGAAAGCGAGTTGATAGCCGATTTGTCCGGCGGCGCCGGTAATGGTGACGATTGCGGCCTGGGTCATCGTTTGTTTCTTCCTGTAGCGTGAGTCTATGGTCGGGCAGGCTTGCCTGTCGGGGGCGTCGGCCTGCGAATTCGGGCGGGCATTCTATCACCGCTGAGCGGGTCGGGGCACTGATGTAGATCGGTCCGGGCGGAAGTATCGCGCCCGGCCTGCGGGCGGACCGGCAGGCCCGGCTCTATGGCGTGGCGTCAGCCGGTTCAGTCGTGCCGTCGTTGTCTTTCGCACTGCGAAAGATTCTGAGTTGTTCGTTAAAGCGGGCGGCCACTGTTTCCATCACGTTGACGGCTGCATTGTGCTGATCGGCGTAGGCCTTCTCGTCCTCCGGGGTGTAATCCAGGCTCTTCGACTTGACCTGGTCTTCCTGGCTCAGGCAATCGAGGTAAGCATCCATTTCGGACATGAACAGCTGGACCGCCGCCCGGCCGTTGCGGATCTCTTCTTCGGTCGCGGTATCGCCATTCGGTACGACGATTTCCTCGGGCATGGCGCAGCTGGCGTGCAGGCCCGATGCCCACATCACAGCAAGAACTGTCGGGATGATGAGTTTGATGCTTTTCATATCTGGCGAACGGCGATTATGCCCCAGTTTGGAGCGTCATGCCTACCGGTGAGCCGGCATGAGCGGGGCGTTCATCTGCATGTGGTTGATAATACTAGCCAAACAATGCCTTATAGGCGCCTGATCCGGCGGGCTCCGCCAGTAGCAGGTCGGTAAAATCATCGGCCGTCATCGGCATGCCGAACAACAGGCCCTGGGCATAATCGCAGTTCTTCGAAATCAGGAAACCAAGCTGTTCTTCGGTCTCGACACCCTCGGCGACGACTTCCAGATTGAGGCTGTGTGCCATTTCGATGATCGTCGTGACAATGACCGCATCGTCGGCATTGGTTGCAATGTCACGCACGAAAGACTGGTCGATCTTGAGTGTATTGATCGGAAACTGCTGCAGGGCGCTGAGGGACGAATACCCGGTGCCAAAATCGTCGATGGCAAGCTGCAGTCCGATGGCATGAAGTTCCTTGAGGGTATTCACGCTGCGCTCTGCGTCTTCCATCAGCGTGGTTTCGGTGACTTCCAGTTCCAGGTTGGCAGGCTCGAGGCCGTAGCTTTCCAGGATTCTCTGGAACTTCTGCCGGAAATTCGGCTGCCGTAACTGTTTAAGCGATACGTTGACCGAAACCAGCCCCGGAATGGCGCCGTATTTTTTCCAGTTGCGATAATCCTCGCAGACGTGATTCAGGATCCAGTCGCCGATTTCCAGGATCAGGTTGGTTTCCTCGGCCAGCGGGATGAATTCCGATGGCATGACCAGCCCGCGTTCCAGCAGTTCCCATCTGACCAGTGCCTCGGCGCTGACCACCTTGCCGGTTTTCAGGTCGACCTTGGGCTGATAATGCATCAGCAACTCGTCGTTTTCATAGGACTGGCGCAGCTTGCTTTTCAGCATCAGCCGGTCAACCAACTGGTCGTTCATGCTTGGATCGTAGAATGCCCAGCTGTTGCCGCCGGGGTGTTTCACATGATAGAGCGCGGCATCGGCGTTGCGAATCAGGTCGATCACATCGCCCGCGTCCTTCGGATAACAGGCAATGCCGATGCTCGTCGACATGAAGATTTCATGGCCGTTGGTGACCAGCGGGCGGGCTACCTCGCTGAGAATCAGCTTGGCGATGGCGCCGAGACGTTTCTGCATGCCGGAATCGTGTTCCAGCTTGTCGAAGATGATGCCGAATTCATCGCCGGCCAGCCGGCCGATGATCGTGCCGTCGGGAAGCAGGCTGGACAGCCGGCTGGTCAGCGATTCCAGGCAGGTATCGCCGACCGAGTGGCCAAATGTGTCATTGATGTCCTTGAAACGATCGATATCGAGATAAAACAGTGCGAGTTCGCGGTCGGAGCGCCGCGCTCTGGCGATGGCACGCTGCAGCAGGTGCTGGAACTGCATCCTGTTGGGCACCTTGGTCAGTGCATCGATACGGGCAAGATAACGAATTCTCTGCTCGGCGCGCTTGCGGTCGGTGATGTCCTGCGCAGCAAGAATCCGGCCCTGGAACGCCGGTTCGTCGGGGTCGAGCTCGGAAATACTGTAGGAAACCGGGAAGTCGCGGCTGTTGGCATCCACGAACATCGTTTCCAGCGGGCGGGTGCTCTGGTTCGCGAGGCCGAACTGTTCGCGTTTGTTCGCCGCGATGATGGTCGAAATATGGCTGCCGGTCAGTTCGTTCTTCGAGTAATGCAGTAACTGCGTCGCCGCATCGTTGACCCAGGAAATAATGCCGTCCGGGTCGATGATAATAATAGAGTCCTGCATGCTGCCGAGAATTCTGTCCAGGTAGTCCCGGGAGATCGTCGTTTGCCTGAGTTTATCGGCCAGCGCTTCGAACGAATGTGCCAGCTGGCCCAGTTCATCGCTGCGGTCGATCAGCTTGCCGGTATCGAAATTGCCTTTGCCCATCTCGTCGGTGCTGGCAGCCAGTGCCTTGATGGCCCTGACCTGCTGATAGGCAAAATAGGCGGCGGTCCCGGCAACGAGAATAACCAGTGTGACAGCGAGAAACGCAACCAGCATGTGGCTGCGCTGGTCGAACTTGAGCTGAACGCCATCCAGCTGGGCGCGGAGCCGGGTATTCTGCATGTTGAAGGCATCGAGGCTGAATACCTGGCGTAACCCGCCGATCGTGACGCCCTGATGAACGATCGGCACATCGATTGTGAGCAGTTTGTCCGTGAGCGCCGTTTGCTGTACCGGTTTGGCGGGCAGTGCCTCGAGCAGCTCCAGGTCCCCGGAATATCTTGCCGGCTGGCCGTCAGGCAGGAATGCCAGTGTCAGCAGCGCGGCTGTCTGGTCGTGGCCCTGCTGGAGCACCCTGTCCAGCTCCTCGTTGTCCTGTCGAAACAGCGGCCCCGACAGCGTGGCCGCCAGCGAATAGGCCATTTCCAGGCCGTGATTTTTCAGCCGGCTGTCGATTTCCGAGCGGCCCGATTCGACACCGGCGGCAACGAGTTCCGCAACGGATGTCTGGTACAGCGAAATGACTGAAAATGCGGTCAGCCCGACCAGCACGACAGTCAGTGTGACTGTAGCCAGCAGGTACTTGGTCATCAGGTTCAGTGGCCTCATCGCTGCCACTCTAACCTGCCCGGTTCGGGGAGATGCTGTTTTTCTGTTTTCATATCAACCAGCGACGGGAACGGTCAGAATTACGGTCATCTGGTTCCGGCCCACAGCAGAGAGTTCATTATTATTTCTGTAGTGGGGCTCGAACGCCCCTGTTTCTGCTTCCCTGTCAGCCGTAGCATCTCCCGGAACACGTTAAACTGCAAGAGGTTTTTGACAATTCAAGGCGCCGGATGTTGCAATATTGGCAGCGCTGTTTTGATCACTGATGATAGATTTCAAGCCACCAAGAGGCCTGCGCGGCGGCCACGTTCAGTCGGTGCTGGCAAGCACAGCGCTGCGCCGGCTGCTGGTTTTGCGCCGCGCCAGGCCGATGCTCGGTCATGCCGTCGACGAGATCGTGGACTGCGGGGAGGGTACGCGTCTATTGCTGCATCATGCCTCGCCGCGCGACGAGGCAGCCGGGAAACTGGTTGTGCTGATTCATGGCTGGGAAGGCAGTGCCGATTCCAGCTACCTGTTGTCGGCAGCGGTCCGACTGTGGGACGAAGGGTACCGGGTGATTCGCCTGAACCTGCGTGATCACGGCGCATCCCATCATCTCAACCCCGAGCTGTTCCATTCCTGCCGGCTGGACGAGGTGGTCGGCGCGGTCTGCCGGATCAGGCAGCGTTTCCCCGCGGAGTCCGTCTACCTGGCCGGTTTTTCGCTGGGCGGGAATTTCGTTTTGCGTATAGCGGCACGGGCGCAACAGGCCGGCCTGGACCTGTCGGCCGTTACGGCGGTTTGCCCGGTGCTCGATCCGAACGAAACCATGGAAGCCCTGGAAACGGGCTATTTTTTTTACCATGACTATTTCATCAGGAAATGGCGCCGGTCCCTGTCGCGAAAAAAAGCGGCATTCCCGGAAATCTACGACTTTGAGAATCTTCGGCAGTTCCGCTCCCTGCAGCAGATGACCGACTATTTCGTCCGGCATTACACCGAGTTTCCGGACCTGAGTACCTATCTGAACGGGTATGCCCTGACCGGAGACGTGCTGGCCGGGATTGCGGCGCCGGCCGCCATTCTGCTGGCGGAAGACGACCCGGTCATTCCGGTTTCTGCGCTGGAAAGGATCGCAAAACCGCGCTCACTGGTCGTTCACAGGAGCCCGCACGGTGGGCATTGTGGCTTCATATCGGACTATCGCCTGACGAGCTGGCTGGATGACTATATTGTCAGGAGCTTCCAGCGGGATGCTTTAGCCGGATGATTTCTGGCAGAATGTGGCCCCCACCCATTTGCCATTGGGCTCCTGCCCGACAGGAAAAGGTCTGAATTCTTCGTGAACCGGTTATTTGAGGCACGGCTCAAGGCGCTGACGGCGCCCGGGCAGCCGCCCGTTTTGCACGGAGGGCTGAGGGGAGTCGAAAAAGAGAGTCTTCGCGTAACGAGGGAAGGCTACATCGCGGCGACCGGCCACCCCCGGGCACTGGGTTCTGCCCTGACCAACCGCTTTATTACCACCGATTTTTCCGAGGCCCTGCTGGAGTTTGTGACGCCTGCGCTGGGGGCCTCGTGGCAGGTAAGCCAGTTTCTGTGCGATATCCATCAGTATGTCTACGCATCGCTCGATGACGAGATCCTGTGGGCGATGAGTATGCCCTGCATGGTGCGTTCCGAGGACGATATTCCGCTGGCGCGCTATGGAACCTCGAATGTAGCGCAGATGAAAACGGCCTACCGGCGCGGGCTCGGGCACCGCTATGGCCGGTATATGCAGGCGATCTCCGGCGTACACTTCAACTATTCGGTGCCGGAAACTTTCTGGGAAGTCTACGGGGATATCGAAGAAGTACGGCAATCGACCGCCGGTTTCAGGTCCGAGGTTTACCTAGGCCTGACCAGAAATGTACGGCGGCTGGACTGGCTGCTGTTATACCTGTTCGGCGCGTCGCCGGCGATCTGCAAATGCTTTCTCAACGACCGCGAGACCACGCTGGACGAACTGGACTCGGGCAGCTACTACGGGCCATGGGCCACCACTCTCAGAATGAGCGATCTCGGCTATCAGTCTTCCAGCCAGGCTTCACTGTATGTTTCGGCGAACAGCCTGGAGGAATACATCGGCGACCTGGTCAAGGCGATCAATACGCCCGAACCGGCCTATCAGGCCATCGGTGTCAAGGTGAACGGCGTCTACGAGCAGCTCAATGCCAACCGGCTGCAGATCGAGAATGAGTATTACAGTACCGTCCGGCCCAAGCGTGTGGCCCGCAGCGGCGAGCGGCCGACCGCAGCGCTGCAGCGTGCGGGTATCGAGTATGTTGAAATCCGGGCCCTCGATGTCAGCCCGTTTGATCCGATTGGCGTCAGCCAGCGGCAGATGAAATTCCTCGAAGCTTTCGCGATCTACTGCCTGTTGCTGGACAGTCCGCCGATTGATCCTGCCGAGCACCGGAATATCGTCCTGAACCAGGCGCTCGCCGCAGGACAGGGGCGCAGGCCGGGGCTGGAACTGCATCGCAATGGAAGCAGCGTGCCGCTGCAGGAATGGGGGCGCGAAATCTGCGCACAGATGTTGCCGGTGTGCGAGATGCTCGACCAGGGGCCGGAGCAGGGCTATGTCGAGTCCCTGCAGCTGCACCGGCTGCTGCTGGAAGATCCGGAACTGACGCCTTCGGGGAGAATGATCGCGGATGTGCGTCACAAGGGGCTGTCGCTGTTCGAATATTCAATGGAACTGAGTTGCGGATACCGGGAGTATTTCCGTGAACTGTCACCGGAAATCAACCGCAACCGGGCCTTGCTGGAGCGCGAAAGCGGGCAATCGATTGCAGCCCAGGCACAGATCGAAGCCGCGGATACGCTTTCGTTTGACGAGTACCTGGCGGAGTACTTTGCCTGAATGCGGATCAGTGCCTTGTACGAACATGTTTCGCCGTTTAGTATCCCAGCGGTATTTAACTTAAGCGATTCAGAAACTTGGCACGTCTATTTCTTGCATCTTTTCTGGCCGGGGCGGCAGTTGTCCTGGTTGCGGTCGGCTTGTATCCCCTGCCCGACCCCGTTCGGTATGCCTCGATCATTTCCGTGGTGCCCAACGGCGGGCGCCAGGAAGATTTTGTCATCCACTGGCCACGGGACCGGATCGAACTGCCGGCGCAGCTGCATTCGGCGGCCGGGAGCATGACCAGCGGTGCGGCGATACTGGCTGACCCGGGTGCTGCGCCCGCCAGCGGAGAGTTGTTCAAGTTGCGCGATGTGGAAGGCAACGTCATCGGTGTTGCGGGAAAAACCACCACCCTGGTCAGCGACAATGACGGTGCGGCCGAATCCGTCAGCAACTGGATGCTGATGATTCCGAGCAGGGGCACCCTGTCGCTCAGTCAGATCAATCGTGCCGACCTGTCGCCGCGCCTGGTACCGGAGTCAGGGGGGCGCTATATCATCCCGGCTGAATTTGGCCGCTTCTGGGCGGGGAGTACCCGCTATCGGGCGACTGCGGGACCGGCAGCCGATGAAAGGGGCCGGGTGATGCAGGGCACCAGGGAATTTGCCCCGCTGTCCGGCAGCTACGCCGAAACATGGGAGCTCGACGGGGTTCGGCCCGATGGAACGACCGAGGGCAAGATCGTCCTGTCAACGGTGCTGGGGATAGCGCCATGATCCGGTTCCTGCTCGGTGCAACCGGTTTGCTGGCCGGCATGGCGACGGCCTTGGTGGCGGTACTGTTCAACCCGCTGGCCGCCCCCGTGGCGATGCGTTCGCCGGAGTTCGGCCCGAACCTGGTCAAGCAGTATGAATCGCCCGGTTTCAGAGGGCTCGACCTGGGCCCCGTGTCATTCCTGGGACAGCAGGGAAGTACCGGGTTCGAGGAGCCCGGTATCGAAGACGTTCGCGTCATGATGATGGTGCTCGAGGCGGACGACTCATCCGGCAAAGCCCTGGCCATCAAGCTTTCGGCTCTGAGCGCAGACAACTCGATATTGCAGGGACAGCTGGGCCTCCACAGTCACTGGAATATCGTCTGGCCGGGGCAGGGGAGCTACCTGTTGACCGGGCAGGAAAATTACTGGCCGTTGATCCGGGACGAGCTGGTTGCTTCATACCGGCCACCCCGGGATCGCTACGTCGTAACTTCCGCCGGCGAAGGTTTACTGGCCGGCGGTGCAGGCCGTTTTACGGGGGTGAGCGGAGCCTATGCGGAAACCGTGATCGATGAGAATGCCGGGCCGGGCCGGCTGCACGGTCTGCTGGAGATGAGCGTCAGTCAGAACCGCTAGCCCGGGCAGCGATCGCCGCCGCCGCCAGTTCCTTGAACGGTGTGCCGGTATCTCCAAGAATTTCCGGATCGAAGCTGACTCCCTGGGTGATCAGTTTTTTCGACAGCATGAACTCCAGCGGTGAATTGATGGCATCCACCGAAATCAGTTTGCCCTGGCGTAAATAAAAGACGGCGAAGGACCGTTTGTCAGGATCACCGCGGACGACCGTCTGGTCATGCCCTGCCGACAGCCCGACAGTCTGCAGTTTGAGATCGTACTGGTCCGACCAGAACCACGGAATCTGTGCATAGGCCACGGGTTTGCCCAGGATGGTTGCGGCGGCTGTTTTGGCCTGCTCCTGGGCATTGTGTACCGACTCCAGGCGCAGCCGGCGGCCCAGCAGGCTGTTGGGATGGTTGGTGCAGTCGCCGACCGCCAGTATCCTGGGGTCGCTGGTGTTGCAGTACTCGTCCACGACCACGCCATTGTCGCACTCGAGGCCGGCTGCCTCGGCGATGCTCACGGCAGGCCGGATGCCGACTCCGACGACCACGAAGTCCGCTTCGATTTCGTTGCCTGTAGAAGAAACGATGCGCTCCACCGAACCGGTGCCGCGAAACTCGCCGCCCGGGTCGGCGCCGCAGCGGATATCGACCCCCGCCTCGCGGTGCACTTTCTCGAAAAAATCCGATACCAGCGGTGAAGCAACGCGGCTCATGACGCGGTCGGCGATTTCCAGCACTGTTACTTTGAGTCCATGGGTAACAGCAACCGCGGCAACCTCAAGGCCGATATAGCCGGCGCCGATAATGACCAGCCGCTTGCCGGACGTAAAGCTTTCCCTGATGCGGATGACGTCATCGGCCGATCGCAGGTAGAAAATACCGTCCAGCTCACTGCCCGGCAGATCCAGCCTGACGGGATAAGTGCCGGTGGCCAGAACCAGCTTGTCATAGCCGAGCGTGTCCCCGTCACTCAGCGCAACGGTCTGTTCGTCTCTGCTGATGGCCTCAACCGTGGTGGACAGGCGCAGTCCGACATCGTGATCGGTGTAGTATTTCTCCTGCCTGACCAGCAGGCGTTCCATCTCCATCTCGCCGGAGAGAAATTTTTTCGACAACGGCGGGCGCTGGTAGGGCGGGTAAGGTTCGTCTCCGACAATGGTAATATCGCCCTCGAACCCTCCCTTGCGCAACGAGACTGCGGTTTGTCCTGCTGCATGACCGGCGCCGGCTATCACTACTGCTTCTGGCATTTTCGTTTGTCTCGCTTGCGGTTTTTCTCTGCTCTTGAGGCCATAATGGAATCCGGATACGGCATTATACCTGCCAGACACCGGCCAGATACCGGCCAGAGTCATGAGACTCATGATATGAATCATTACAGACAGTCAGCAAAGGGTTTGTGCAATGCCTAAAGCAATTCAGATCGCCCGTTTCGGCGGCCCGGAAGTAATGGAATGGTGTGAGGTAGCGGCAGCGGAGCCGGCTGCCGGTGAGGTCCGCATTCGACACACCGCCGTGGGCCTGAATTTTATCGATACCTATCATCGTACCGGGCTTTACCCGCTCGAGCTTCCGTCCGGGCTTGGCATCGAGGCCGCCGGCATCGTGGACGCGGTCGGCGCAGGCGTTACCGGTTTCAGTCCCGGCGATCGCGTTGCCTGGCTCGGCATGCCGCCCGGCGCTTATTGCGAGCAGAAGCTGATGCCGGCATCCCGGCTGATACCGCTGCCGGATTCCGTGTCCGGGCAAACCGCCGCCGCCGCGCTGCTCAAGGGTATGACCGCCTGGTTCCTGTTGCACCGAAGTTACCCGGTAAACGCCGGCGACACCGTATTGCTCTATGCCGCTGCCGGTGGTGTCGGGTTGATTACCGGACAATGGGCCAGGCATCTGGGTGTCAATGTCATCGGCGTTGCCAGCACCGAGGAAAAAGCATCGCTGGCCAGGGAGAACGGCTGTGCGCATGTCGTCATGGCCGACGATGAGCAGTTCGTCGCAAAGGTCCGCGAAATTTCCGGCGGCCCCGGCGTTGCTGCTGTCTATGATTCCGTCGGACGCGATTCTTTCTACCAATCCCTCGACTGCCTCAAACCGCACGGGACGATGGTTGCTTTCGGGAATGCCTCCGGCGCCATCGAGCCTTTTTCTCCGCTCGAACTGGCCACACGGGGTTCGCTCTACCTTACCCGCCCGTTGTTATTCGATTTCATCCGTACTCCCGAAGACCAGGCAACTGCCGCTACGGAACTGCTGACCGTTCTTGGCTCGGGGGCCGTAAAAGTCCACATCAACCAGACTTACGCACTCAGCGAAGCAGCCCGCGCCCATCGCGATCTGGAGGCCCGCAAAACCACCGGGTCAACGGTGCTGATTCCTTAAATCTGCCCCGGCATCGAATCGAAAACCGGGTCGGTTTCCATCAGTCGTATCCACGACCAGGACCCGATAGCCGTATCGTCCGCCAGCGACTGCCGTTTCTCCTCCTGCCCTGTCAGCCGCAGGTAACGGATTTTTGCATAGATCAAGCCGGGAAGTTTTTTAAAGTCTTCGGTGAAGTTCGTGATATTACCGAGCGAGCTTTCAAGGACCAGGTCGGCTTTCCGGGTTTGGCCGGTCTGAAAATAGCAGTAGGCCAGGTTAAGTTCATGGGAAATACCGACGGCATAGTCATCGAGAAGCCTGAACAGAATACTGTTGTTGTTGTACAGGGACTCATAGTAACCAATAGCTTCAGCGCACCGGTTGTTCCAGAAAGCGTTCGCCCCGGCCAGCAAACGATAGCGATCGCTTCGAGAGCGGTAATCTATGCTGACCTTTCCCGGTTTATCGCTGCCGTTTTGCATCCAGCTCATTTGTGCTCTTGTTCTTTGGTACAGGTAAGTACCGGAATAGTGTGTGTCCATTTTTTCGAATGCAGTGACTGCCTGGCTCCATTCGCCTCTGGACTGCAGGTTGAGTATCCTGGCAAATTGGAGGTATGGATCGCCCGGTTCCAGTAATGCGGAAGCCCTGTCAAGCAGCAGGCTGTCTTCCTCGATATTGTTCAGTGCTCTTTGGGTAAATGCC
>JAJRXW010000141.1 GCA_024276095.1 Gammaproteobacteria bacterium | reverse complement strand
GGAGCAGGGCCGCAGGTCAGGTCAGTTTTTACTGCTTGGGTCAGCATCAATGGATTTGATGCGTCAGTCTTCTGAAAGTCTCGCAGGCCGAATTAGCTATCTCGAGATGAGCGGCCTGAACCTGGTTGAAGTTGATGGTCAACAACAGGAAAGGCAGACCCTGTGGTTGCGGGGTGGTTTTCCAGACAGCTATCTTGCCGCAGAAGATGGGTTGGCCATGGACTGGCTGGAAAATCTGATTCGTACCTATCTTGAGCGCGACATCCCGCAAATGGGTTTTCGCGTTCCTGCAGCAAGGCTACGTCGGCTGTGGACGATGATGGCGCATCTTCAGGGTGAAACCGTTAACTATTCCAAGCTTGCCTCAAACCTGGAAGTTGATGCCAAAACGGTCACACACTACATTGATATTCTGGCGGATCTTTTGTTGGTCAGGCGCCTTGAACCCTGGCATGCAAACGTCAAGAAACGGTTAGTTAAATCTCCCCGTTTTTACGTGCGCGATAGCGGCATTTTGCATAGGTTGCTGGGGATCAGTGCTTATGATGCGCTTCTGTCTAATCCGGTGTTAGGAAAAAGCTGGGAAGGATTTGTCATCGAGAATATTCACTCGATTCTGCCTGGTCGTGCAGAAACCTACTTTTACCGGACAACTGCAGGTGCGGAGATCGATCTGGTGATCAGGATGCCATCGTCTGAAATCTGGGCCATAGAGATCAAGTATGGCGTCGCGCCCAGGCTCGGAAAACATTACAGCAAAACCTGTGATGATGTTGGCGCAAAGTATAAATATATCCTCTATGGTGGTGAGGATGAGTTTCCTGTGGGTGATGATATTAACGTTATTTCACTGCGTGGACTGATGGATCGGCTCTGCTCCACAAACAGTGAATCGCGATGAGTGAATACCAGTACTACGAATTCAGGATAAATGACAGATTTACCGGAACCAAGCGTAACAGGGAATATGGTTGATATTGGCTAGTTGTCAATATTGTTTACAATCAGCATGATAACGAGAACGTGCGCATGAGAATAAAAGTATGGCCGGTGAGCCAGGGCGTCGTTGGCGGTGTTCAATCGGTTACGCTGCAGCCACCCGAACCATGTGCTTAGTAGCACAGCGTTGCCGGCTTTTCATGAGCTGTTGATCATCGAGTAGGCGTAGTGAGACGTTTCGGGTCAGCGGCGCTTTTGGGGATCTTCATTGTTGGCTGTGGAGGAGGCGGCTCGTCGACCGGTCCACCACCGAACCCGATCCGCCCGGTTTACCCGGTGACAGAATTACTTACCGCAGACGATCAGCAGATCTCCGATGATCTGCTCAACAACTACCGGACTGATGTCAGGAATTTTCATCCCCTGGGGCTGAATGCCGACCCCGTGATGATCCAGGACGGCAGCGAACTGAGGACCTGGTTCAGCGCTGTTGCCAACATCAACAGTGTCGGCAAACAGGGTATTGCCTCGGCCCGCTCGAGCGACGGCATCCACTGGACCGACCCGAAAGATATCAATCAATGGGTCAAGCTGGATTTGGTTCCCGCCTTTGATGCGGCCCGTAATGTCTCGTATGCTCTGGAGACGCCCTATGTGCTGAAGCTCGGGGCCACCTACTATTTGTACTATGCACGGCGTCTGGATGACGAGTCGGCATTCGATATCCGGCTGGCCACATCCACCGATGGCAGGGTCTGGGTAAAAGTACCCGGCGCCGTGCTCAGCCCCATGAATACCTGGGAGCAGGTTTATACGGATGCGAATGGCCTGAAAAACGGCGGCGTGCTCGAGCCCAGTGTGATCTATGAACCGGCCGGCATGATCTTCAAGATGTGGTACTCGACGCTGGGTCTGGACGACCAGGGGGTGTGGGGCGGACGCATCGGTTATGCAACCTCCAGCGACGGCATCAACTGGAGCCAGAATGCCGATCCGGTTTTCCTGCCATCCGCCAGCGGCTGGGACTCGTTGCTCGTGGGCCACTCGAATGTGATCAAGGATCCCGTCCAAGGCTATCATCTGTTCTATGTAGGTGGCGCCAGCGACAATTCGCAACTTCAGGGCATCGGTCATGCCTACAGCGATGACGGTATCCACTGGACCCGCACCCCCCAGGCCCTGATTCAGAAAACCGCAAATACCTGGTATGCCACTTTCGTCGGTGGCCCCAGCGCTATCGTGCAAGGCGGTCAGGTGCACATCTATTTCATGGGCTCGGACGCCCCGCCGGATCAGATGTTTTCCAACGTGCATTTTGGGCGGATCGAAGTGGACCTGGCCAGCCTGAGGCCGTAGCGCTGCGCAAGCCGAACGAGCCCGCCCATGAAACCGTTGACGGGAGCCGGAAACCCGGCTCCAATACCGTGTTTGGCGGGCTATTTACAATCGAATGGGAGCAGGAGCGGTGCTGCAGGCCGGAGATGAGGCGTTCATGCGCCGGGCGATCGAGCTGGCTGTCCGGGCGGAACAGGCCGGGGAAGTGCCTGTCGGCGCCGTTCTGGTCAAAGACGATACAGTAATCGCTGCAGGCTGGAACCAGCCGGTCTCAGGTTGCGACCCGACTGCACATGCGGAAATTATCGCGCTGCGCGAAGGTGCCCGCCTGACCGGCAATTATCGCTTGCCGGGTACCAGCTTGTACGTGACCATGGAGCCGTGCCCGATGTGCGCCGGCGCCATGGTGCATGCGCGCGTGCAGCGCCTGGTGTTCGGAGTGCCGGATTTCCGCTTTGGCGCTGCCGGGACCGTGTTCGATGTCGTCAGGGCCGTCGAGTCCAACCATCGTGTCATTGTGACCGGCGGAGTGCTTGAGCAGGATTGTCGTGATCTCCTGCAGATATTTTTCCGCGCCAGGCGCTGCTAGCCGTTATTCCTTTTCTCCGGCATTCCCGCGCCGGCATTTGCAATGGTAGCGGAAGGCTTGCTTTCAAGCTTCGGTTGCTCGGGCGTTTCGGTGTCGTCGTTGTCCGTGAGCCAGATCAGAATATTGTAATAGCTGCGTATATTGTCCACGTATTGCACCGGTTCCCAGCCCCGAGCGTAGCCGCTGGGCACCTGCGAGTACCACTTTTTCTGTGTGAGCAGCAGCAGACTGGGCTTGACGTCGATCCAGCGCATCGGGTCGCCGCCGTTCATGCGGGTGATTTTGCGGGCATCCTGAAGATGGCCGTAGCCGACGTTGTAGGCAGCCAGCGCAAACCAGGTTCGGTCGGGCTCGGCGATGGATGCCGGTATCCGGCGCTTGATGTTGGCCAGGTACTCCGCTCCGCCGAAAATACTCTGTTCAGGATCGACCCGGTCTTCGATGCCGAGAGAGTTTGCGGTGTTCTGCGTCAGCATCATGATGCCGCGAACGCCGGTAGGCGATACCGCCAGGGGGTTCCAGTGCGATTCCTGGTAGCCGATTGCCGCCAGAAGACGCCAGTCCATATCGATCCGGTCTGCGGCATCCTGGAACATCGATTTGTACAGCGGCAGCTTCTTTGTGTATTCACGAATGAATTTCCGCGTACCGACATAGTCGAAACGTTCGGTATGGCCGTAGTAGCGATCCATGATGCGGTCGAATTCGCCATTGTCCCGGATGAAATCGAGATATTGCCCCGCCCGGGCGATCAGGCTGTCGTCGGCGCGTTTCGGGAATGCCCATGCCAGGGAGTCCCCGGTGACGACTTCGAAAGCAATGCGGATTTCCGGAAGATAATTCTGGTAGATCGCAAATATCGTGGAATCTACAATCGTATAGTCGATCCGGCCATCGGCAATTTTGGTCAGCAGTTCTGCGATATCGCTGTGCGGATTCTCTACCCACACCAGGTCCGGCAGTTCCTGCTGCGCCAAAGCCAGCGAGTCGACATAGCTGGTTCCGTCAATGACTTCCAGCCGCTTGCCGAGTACGTCTTTCATGCTGTGGGGCCGGCCCGTGCCCAGCTTGTAAATCAGGTGCTGCGTGACGGGCAGGAATGACGGGCCGAATGTAACCCGCTCGCTTCGTTCCGGTGTGGCGGTCAGGCCGGCTGCCGCGACGTGGGCTTTGCCGGATTTTATCGTCGGCAATATTCTGGAAAACGACTCGGCTACCTGCAGATCGAGTTCCACGCCGATGAAGTGCGCAAATCCCCGCACCAGTTCATACTCCGGTCCCTCCGGACCATTGGCTCCGATATAGTAGGTCGTTGGATTGTTTCGGGTAATCACGCGCAGTTTGCCGAGTTGCTGCACCTCCTCCAGTAAGGTCGGGGGAGCAGAACAGGTACCGGCCAGGATGGCGAGGCAGAGTAGGAGCGTGACTCTCACGGCCTCAATTTAGCATGCTGCAGTTGCTTCATGCCATGTTGACATTCCTGTTTTGAGCATGCTGGTATTATGCAAAATCGAGTATTGAATCGACAAATCGTACGGCAACGCGGGTAATCGGATATGGGCGGGAAGGAGAGCAGCGACTGGCACGGGGAGTGCCGGGAAGCCGGCATTGACCCTGCTGAAGTGCAGCGGGTTGCCCGTCATTACCGTGCCTATCGGCAGTATACGGAATCCGTAAAAAGCGATGCGCTGCCGCTGGAGCAGTGGTTTCGGTGGTACCACATCGAGAAAGCATCGGAAAATCAGAATCCGGGTGTGGCACCGGCAGACTGTTCGGTCGACAGTCACGCTCTGGGCAACAGCCTGATCAGCCACCCGGATATCTTTCTCAGGTTGCTCGAGGCGTGTATCAGTCGTTCACAATGTTGATTTCCACACGCCGGTTTTTGGCGCGATTCTCCGGCGTATCGTTTGGCACCAGCGGACGTGTATCCGCATAGCCGACGGCACTGAGCCGTGCCGGGTCTATACCGCTGAGCGTCATGAACTGGTGCACCACCGATACCGCCCGGTCGGTGGAAAGCTCCCAGTTGGAGCGGAATTCGGACGAGGCGATCGGCTGGTCGTCGGTATGCCCGGAAACCATGATCAGGCCTGGAGAATCTTTCAGAGCGTTGCCGACAAGCGCAATGATGGGGAGGATGTCGCTGGAAAGCCTGTCGCTTCCGGACGGGAATGCGATTTCTTCCGGCAGTCTGACGGTCACGCTGTTGCCCTGCGTCTCAACGTCGATAAGGCCCTCCGATATTTCCTCCTGCATCGATTCTTTCAGCTGAACCAGCAGATCCGCGGTAGCCTCCGCTTTGAGGTCCGCATCGGAGCGTGAGCGGGAACGGGATGCGGAAGGCTGCATGGGCGTAAAGGTCGGTGCACCCGGTGAGGAATTCGCCGTCTCGGTAAATCGAACCACCGACGAGCCGAACCCTTCCGCCATCGACCGGGCGATCATTTTGAACTTCTTTTCTTCAATGGTGGAGAACGAATACAGCAGCACAAAGAAGGTCATCATCAACGCCATCAGGTCGGCAAAGGTGGTCATCCATTGGGGGACCTCCGCGCCTTTCTTTTTCTCGCCCATGACTGTTTACCTGATCATCAGCTTGACGGTGCCGCTTGTGGTTCGCCGTCCTGCAGGAAGGTTGACAGGTATTCCCCGATGACATGCGGGCTCTCACCTTCGGCGATGGAGAGTACGCCTTCGAGAATCAGCGAGCGGGTCAACCGGTCGTACATGTAGCGCATCTGCAGTTTGTCGGCCAGCGGGTTGGCAAACAGGTTGGCAATGACCGCACCATACAGCGTGGTCAACAGGGCGACGGCCATGGCAGGGCCAATCGAGGCGGGGTCGCTCATGTTGGCAAGCATCTGCACCAGGCCGATCAGCGTACCGATCATGCCGAATGCCGGGGCGGCCTCGCCGATGCCCCGGTATATCCGCTCGCCCAGCTCGTCACGCTCGATGCTCAGGTCCATTTCGCTGGACAGCACCTTGCGTACAAACTCCGGGGTCTGGCCGTCCACGCACAGCTGAATCCCTTTTTTGAAAAACACGTTATCTACCGGCTCATCCTCGAGAACCAGCAAACCCTCTTTCCTGGCCTTGTCGGCAAGTGTTTTGATCTGCTCGACCAGTTCGCGCGGATTGCTGCCGGTATCGAAGAAAGCCATGCCAACGCCGCGCTTCAATGCGTAGATACAGTCACTCAGCGAGAACTTGATCAGGGTCGCCGCAGCAGTACCGGCAAAAACCACCAGCACACTGGGGATATTGATAAACGTCCCCAGCGAACCGCCGACCATGATCGACCCGAGGATGACCATCATCCCGAAAATTAAGCCGATTAAAGTAGCAAGATCCATTAACGATTCTTCGGTGGTAGCCGGTCCGAATACAGAGTTCGGCCGTGAGCCCCGACGGTCGGCGCACACTGCCCTCTCCACTGTAGTGGGGCAGCAGCGCGGACGCTGAGACTCAGTTCACACGTTTTCCATAATTGACGGGTCATTTTTTCTGCTATGGGCCTGATTTTGTTGAGATTCAGACAAACCAAACGGGCTGAACACAGCCCTTCGCATTCAGTATCGGCAGCTGGCGGATTTTCCTTATGGCGGTAACGCCAAAACTCGCGAAAAAACCGGGAAAAACGGCTTTTTTTGCCCTGTCCGGACGCCAATACGCTATCTCGGGAGGGCCGATGTCCCTATAATCGGCGCCTTGCTGGAGGGATGCCGGAGCTGGTCAAACGGCCCTGACTCGAAATCAGTGGGGGGCTTACGCCCCACGGGGGTTCGAATCCCTCTCCCTCCGCCATAATGGCTACAAAACCAATGGCTTAGAGTTTTCTGGTTTTTTCCGCCGTTCGGGGCTGAACAATCAGTTGGGGCCGAGGTACGGTTTTGGTGCAGTTGTGAAACGCAGATTCACTGTACCCCAGCTCTGATGGCGACACTTAGACCCGGGATTCGGTCGGCAGCTGGAAAGCGATTATTCGCAAATCCGGCTGGCCGACGACCTCGAAAACATTTCGTACCAGGCGCAATTGACTGTACCCCTGCATGAGAGCCGCCTGCGATATGGGAAACTCGGTTCTAATACCCGGGCCGGGTACAAGAAGCTGTCACAATCAAATATCAGCTCTTGCGGCTGCGGCGCGTCAGCCCCGCCAACCCTAACAAACCCGATCCAAACAGCCACACTGCGGCCGGCACCGGCACTACGCCGATGTTGCCCGAACGAACAGCCCACGCGCGTAAGCCGTTGCCCGAGCCAGTCTGGCCCTGGGAGCCGTTGGTGAAGCGGAAGACCCAGACGCGGGGGAGTGCGCTGGGCAGGTATTCAGTTTCAGACCAGTAGCTGGGGGCCTGGACATTGCTAAACAGACCCGGCGTCGCAAAAGTCACGCCTTCAATGTTGTACAGATGCCCCATTTCACTACCGGTGCAGTTTTTACCTAATCCCAGCGGGGGTACATCACCTGTCTGTATATCACATGTGGGGTCTGGCTGTGGTGTGATGGGCAAGCGCCAATCGCTGGCACCCAGATAGTTGGCCGCGTTCATCGCGTCTATCCAGAACAGAGCGCCCGACCAGGTGATCGTACCGTCGGCGTGAATAATGCCGCCCACACCGCTGGGATCCAGTGGATGCGGGCCCAAATTGACCCCTGTCGGCAAGCCAAAGGTATTACTCGCTGCCAGATTTGCATCGGAGACCCAGGTGAGGTCCAGATCAGTGTCGTACACCGCCTGACCACCCGCAACAGATAGCAGCGCAGCCTGTGTCCCGGGTGCCGTTAACAGGACGGTTATCGCACCTATACATCGAAAGAGCGTCATTCTCATACTAACCACCATCAAACCAGAATTGTTGTTCTTGCTTTCATTCAGCGTAGAAATTGGTAGTGATCCGCTACCTGTGTTGAAAAAAGTACCGGTTATAAAATGGGGTCAGAGTAAAAAACCCCTGGCGTTCGCTTGATTTTTTAGCCGGAATATCTTCCTCAAGCATTGCCATGCTCTGCGCTACGCTGTAACCACCCGAGTAAACCGAGCGCCGAGCCGAACAACCAGACCGCCGCAGGCACGGGTACCAGGCTGATATCCCCTGAGCGGACGGCAGACCCCCACAGGAAATTAGCCTTGCCGGCTCCGCTCTGATTCCCGTTGCCGAATTTGAAGAACCATGCCAAGTCATCAGGATTCAACGAGTACTCCGTACCAGACCACAGCCACCGGTCCTTGATATTGCTGAACGGACCCGGCATGGCGGTTGTCACGCCGTCAACATAATAAAGATGGCCCATTTCACTACCCGTGCAATTAATAAAACCGGACGGAGGATCAGAGTCGCAGGTGCGATCCGGGTACAAAGTGACAGGCAAGCGCCAGTCATTGACGCCCAGATAATTGGCCGCGTTCATCGCGTCAACCCAGAACAGCGCACCTGGCCAGTTCATGGCGCCGTTGGGCAGGATGCGGCCGTTAACACCGCTGTTGTCCGATGGGTACAGGCCCAGATCTACGTTAGTCGCCAGACCAAAGGTATTGGTCGCAGCCAGGTTCGCGTTCGAGATCCAGGTGATATCCAGATCACTGTCATATACGGCCTGACCACCAGAAACGGACACCAGTGCCGCCTGAGCACCGGATGCCAATAACAGTGCTGCAAACGCACCAGGATATCGAAGGTAAGTAGCTCTCATGACAGTCTCCTCTGGCTTGAAATACTTGTTCTTACCCTCACATAGCGCAGAAATAACCAACGATCCGCCAACTGTTCTGCCGGTATCCGGTATGTTCCGGCTGTAGCGGGCACGAAACAGCCAGTTAGCTGCCGACCAGTAGTGCTACCGGGGAGTCCGACAGGCCGCGACGTCGTCTTCGGTCAGACCAAGATCTTTCGCCGCAGCGGAAAGGTCTCCGGCAGTGGCGCTTGCACCATAGACATCGCCCGAAATACGGGCGATGTCATAGTTGCCCATGCGGGTGGCCGTACGCCGGACAGCACTGAACAGCCGGCCCAGTCCCCGTTTCTTTTTTCGGCTCGCCTCTGCGGCTTCGGCTTTTTTTTTTGCAGGCAGGCCTGCTGTTCGGCTCGCAGGGCAGCGGGATCCGGAGTAGCGGGTGGTGGGGCGTTCTGCGCCGCCGGTAGCGAGATATTCTGCGCTGGTGGCGCCGCAGAGACATTCAGGTCCGATGTCTGAAACACCTTCATACCCATTTCCGTTGTATCCGGAAGACCGGCGTTGATGCTAATCTTGCGCACGGTCGTTACAATCCGGAAGCCGCTGCCGGCGACCATATTCCGCATGGTTTCAAGTTGCGAGCCCATCATTTTCTCCATCAGCTCTTTCTCGCCGGGCGACATGGCAGCCATCCGTGCATCAAGTTCTGCGATGTCTGCCTTGGCCTTCGCTGTCTCGGCTTGTGTTTTCGGATCCAGAATGCCGCCCATGAGCATGGTTTGCTTGTAAGATTCATACATGGATCCTGTTGATCGATAGTCCGAGTCGATTTTCTCGATATACATCGCTCGCGACTGGCCGTCGGCAAGCATAACGCCGTCCATCCTGAGCTTCAGGGGTACGTAGTATTCGGTATCGAGCCACAGGCTGACCGTATTGATGATAAATTCCTGGCCGTCCTCTCCCGGCTGTGAATAATTCAGGTCGCTGGCCCGGATATGAAAGGCTTGCCTGTTGTCGACAGGCTCTGTACCGACCAGCTCGGCGATGGCAGCGAAGTCCGCCATTTGCCGGGCATTGGTGATTGCATCGTCAGTGCTGTCATCCTTGTTTCTCTCAGCGGTGGCCGCCGCTCTGACGAATGTCGCCATTGTACCGGTCATGACTCTGGGATCCGGCGATGCCCAGGGTTCTTTATCGGCGGCTGGTCCGGCTGCTGCCATCAACACGGCGGGCATTCCCGAGTCAGCCATTTGCTCACCGGCCATTTTTCCGACCGCATCTATTCCATCGGCATAATCTTCCAGTTCATCGGGGGGCATTGGCGGCGTTGTGCCCTTCCGTTTTGCGATCTCATCGGGTGGCACGAGCCTGAAGGTTGAGTAGGCCACGCCGTTGGGAGCACGGTCAGTCAATCGCTGAATTCGCCATGGTCGTTAGGATACCGGCGCGCGTGATATGCTCCTCGTATCTGTATCCAGTCGGTCGTCATCAATAAAAATGGAATATGAACGACGCATTATCCGAATCGATCAGTGACCTGCTTACTGCCGTTGAACGGCAGGAACCAGGAGCGTTCGATCAGTTGGTTGCAGCGGTCTATCCGGAGTTAAAACGCATTGCCCATTTTCAGCTGATTGGTGAGCGGCCGGGTCATACACTCAATACCACGGCGATCGTACATGAGGCCTTCATGCGACTGGCGAGTGGTCGTACGCAATGGTCTGATCAAGGACATTTCCTCAGAGCGGCATCCAAGGTAATGCGTCATTTGCTGGTGGATCATGCACGTCAGCGGAATGCGAAAAAGCGTGGTGATGGCGCTCGGGCGCTCACGCTCGAGGAGTCGCTACATGCCGGCGACGACGACAATCTGGCAGTTCTGGAGCTGGAAAACGCTTTAGAGGACATCAGGAAAATCGATCCAATGCTCGAAGAAATTATCGAGTGCCGGTTTTTCGCCGGGCTCAGTGTTGCGGAGACAGCGGAAGCGCTGGGATCATCTGTTCGAACCATCGAACGGCAATGGCACCGGGCCAGGGGATACCTGTTGAACGCCATGGAAATAAAGGATCAATGACGAACGCGCGACTGATTGATGAGGTGTTCACTGCAGCGCTGGATGTGGCTGCTGAGGATCGTGACACACTGATTCGCGATCGTTGCGGTGATGATGAAGCAGCAATTTGCAGAGTGCTGGCTCTGCTGGAATCGGCCGTCCGTCCGTCAGGACTTATTGAAGACCGGTTCGATGCCATTCGCAACAGGCTATGGCAAGCGATGTTATCTGATGAGCCGGATCCAGAGGAGGATCTGAGCGGGCGTCTCATCGGTGCCTGGTCGGTGCAGGAGCGCATCGCGCGTGGTGGACTCGCAACGGTGTACAAGGCCCAGCGCAGTGATGGTACTTACCAGCAGGAAGCCGCGTTCAAGGTGCTCCGGCGCGGTCTCGATACGGACGATCTGGTCACCCGGTTTCGCACCGAGCGCCAGATCCTGTCGTCTCTTGAGCATCCCGGGATCGCCGCGATTTTTGACGGGGGTGCGCTTGATGATGGGCGGCCTTATCTGGTACTGGAGTACGTTAACGGTCTGCCGATTGATCGATACTGTGACGAGAACAAACTCGATACCCGCCAGCGCGTCAAGCTGATGATCAGCGTATCCCGGGCCATTCACCATGCCCACCAGCGCCAGGTTGTGCACCGTGACATCAAGCCGTCAAACATGCTGGTGACCAGGGACGGTGATGTTCGGTTGCTTGACTTCGGTATCGCGAAGTTGCTTGATCCGCTTGCGCTGCCGGCAGTCGCGCCGCTGACCCGCGTTGGCGAGTCATTGCTGACACCGGCCTATGCGAGCCCGGAGCAAAAAGCCGGTGATGTGATCACGACTGCATCTGACATCTACCAGTTGGGACAGGTTCTCTCGGAGCTGCTTTCCGGCCGCAAACCAGGTGATCTTGATGCCATTGTCAAAAAGGCAATGCACACTGATCCGGATCGAAGATACGCATCCGCTGATGAACTGGTCGCAGATCTTGAGCGATACCTCGATGGTTTGCCGGTGCTTGCACGCCCGGACACAATCGGGTATCGACTCCTCAAGCTCAATAAACGCCAACCGTGGTTGCTTCCGGGTCTCGCGGTCATTTTGATCGTCGTTATCGGCTACACGGTAATGCTGACGCGCTACACCGAGCGCCTTGAAAAGGAACAGCGGCTCAGCGCGGCAACACAGGCTTTTTTGATCGGATTGTTTGAAAGCCCGGATCCGTTCGCGCCGGCTGACACCAGGCTGGGCCGGGATATCAGCGTTGTTGATGCACTTGACATCGGTCAACGGCGACTGCGCATGGAACTCACCAGCCAGCCTGAGCTGCGCGCGTCATTACTCAGTACCATTTCAGACGTGTACAGGAGCCTGGATGTTTCGGACACGTCAATCGCATTACGTGAAGAAGCGTTGCCACTTGAACGCGAGTTGTACGGCAGCCGCTCTCCACAGGTTGTTGCCAGCCTGCAGGCTCTGGGCGCGCTGTATACGGAGAGAGGTGATGTTGAACGGGGCAGCGAACTCCTCGATGAGCAGCTGAGCATTGCCAGCCGCATTTTTGATCCCGATGACCCCGAGCTGGGTGTAGCGGAGATTGCCTCCGGCCATCATGCCAATTTCATCGGCGAGCATGAACTCAGCCGCACGTTGTTGCAAAGGGGCGCAAATCGCCTGCGTAACGCTTCCGATGACTATGCGCGGCAGCGAATCAGTGCATTGATTGGTCTTGCGAACCGGTACGATCTGGAGGACTCCGAACGTTCCTATGATGCGATTGATGAAGCGTTCAAAGTAGCCACCCGCGTGTTTGGTGAGCAAAGTCTGCAAACCGCATCGGCACGCATACGCCTTGCTTCAACGATGACATCTTTCGGTGACTACGACGAGTCAGAGAAAAACTTTCTGCTTGCGATTCCGGTTCTGGAGTCCCAGCTCGGTGAAAACCATGATGTTACTTTGGCGGCAATGAACAATCTCGGTTTTCTTTATCACACTCGCGGCGATCTGCCGAAGGCTGAAGCTGTTCATCGTAAAATTCTTGAGCGGTTTCTCAACAGCAACGGCCGCTACAATCGCAATACCGGTGACAGCTACCAGAACCTCGCCGGCGCGATCACCCAACAGGGTCGCTACGACGAATCCATACCCTTGCATCGTGATGCCTACGAAATTTACAAAACGGTATTAAATGACAATCACTATTTAATCGCATTTCCATTATTGTCAATCAGCTATGCAAACCTGATGCGTGGTGAGGGTGCGGCTGCCGAGCTGTCGGCACGTGAGGCGCTCGAGAGACTGCAGGCCACAGTGCCGAATTCACTTCTGGAAGGGGTTGCACAGTGCCTGGTTGGTCTTTCCCTGGAGCAACAGGGTATGACGGAGGAGGGCGAGGCGCTGGTTGCCGGCTCTCACCATCTTATCGCCAAGGGATATGCTCCCGATCCTTACCCGGCGCTCTGCCGCATGCCGGTGCAATAGATGCCGGAAGTTTGACGTGGAGGGCAGGCGAAACTGCTCGCGGCCGCCGGATAGCATCCGGGAATCTTGACCGTACTCCTTGATTCGAGGCACGTATGATGTGGGAATTTAATCATATCAGGCTGCCGCTGACCGTACCCCTGCATGAGAGCCGCCTGCGATGTGGGAAATTCCGCATATCAGGCTGCTCGCCTGGCGAACACCGGAAGCCTGCCGGCGCTATTTGAATGACGTTTGTTGTTTACTGTTACCAGCGTTCCGGCAATCTGCGGGAAGCATGAAATACTCGAAGTATCTCAACCCGGTTCAGGTGTGGCCTGACCCGGTAGGGGACAATATAACGTGTATCGGGGACAACCAGTTCGCGTGTGCCGTGAATCCGGCCCGGGTGGCCGAGTGCCGGGTTCTCAGCCAGAAGGTTGACCGCGTTATAAACACGCCGAACCACCAGCCGGGCGGCGGCGGGGTCATCTTGCGCGATAAACGCGGCTTCATCATCAAGGTTGTGCAAGGCTTTGTTGAGCCACTTAACCTGCATTGACACCCCATTTTCTGAACGCCTTTTTTACAGCCTGATCACTCGCGAAATCACCTTTATCAGCTTCCTTGAGAGCGCTCGTGATTTCCTGAATCTGCCACTCGTTCAGGTCAATAAAATCTCGAATGGCTTCAGCTGCCAGGTAGGACCTGGAGCGGTCCGTCGCTTGAGCCAGTTGATCGAGGCGACTTTTGAGTTCAGGCTCCAGTCGGATCGTCATGGTGGTAGACATGGTGGTATCTCAATATGTATGCAGATGTACACAATATAGCACAGTTGCCCGCCGGATTGGTACAGCTGAGGTACGGTGCCGGGTTACCGTACCTTCCACCGACCTTTGCCAACCTGATGAATACACTGAAATTCGTGTTACTGTACCTCAACCCGGCTAACCCAAGCTTTTCAATAAGTTATTGATTTGTAAGGGCCTCGAAATCAGTGGGGGTTCGCAAGCCCCACAGGGGTTCGAATTGCTCTCCCTCCGCCAGATACCGACACATGCCATGCAAGTTCGTCACCAGGGGATACACAATGACCAATCGTGAAATTACCCGCATTTCTCTCCGTTGGCTGATTGTCAGCCTGTTTTTTGCCTACCCGCTTTATTCAGCAGCAGGCGATGCGGCCGGGAATAAACTTCAAAGCGCCGCTTCCGGCGAGCACCGGTCTGCGGCCTACATCGCCAGAAATCAGTATCGGCATCCGGTTGAAACCCTGCAGTGGTTTGGAATTCGCGATGACATGACGGTCGTGGAAATCTCGCCGGGAGGCGGGGGCTGGTACACGGAAGTACTGGCGCCGTATCTCAGGGACAACGGACGCCTGATTGCCGCGAGTTACGACAGCGACTCTGAAATCGAGTATTTTCGCAGGAACGCCAATAAATACCTGGAAAAACTGGCATCCGGCCCGGAGACCTACGACAAGGTTGAAGTGATCGAATTTGCGCCACCGGGGAAATCGGAGCTTGCGCCGGCCGGCAGTGCCGACATGGTGCTCAGTTTTCGAAACGTGCATAACTGGATTGAGGACGGCACCGCCGTCGAGGTGTTCCAGGCTGCATACCGGGCGCTTAAACCGGGTGGCGTACTGGGTTTGACAGAGCATCGTGCCGAGCCCGGTATGGTCGGCATGGAGTGGGTGAAGAAAGGTTATGTGCCGGAACAGGAAGTCATCCGGCTTGCCGAGGCAGCAGGTTTGAAGCTCGTGGACCGATCGGAGATCAATGCGAATCCGAACGATACGAAGGATTATCCGGAGGGTGTCTGGACGCTGCCGCCGACGCTCGCGCTGGGTGAAAAAGACCGGGCGAAGTATCTGGCCATCGGCGAGAGTGACCGGATGACGCTGAAATTTATCAAACCCGAATGACCTGTCACCGGGCGCTTCATCATCGGGATCGGCGCAGGATTTCTGCCCGCGGTATCGTCCGTTAAGGCATCCCCGGGGCGGGTGGCTGTGCTTACGGTATTCCCTTACTAAAGTTTTTTCTGCGGTCGCCGATACCGCAAACAGGGACCACAAACAGCTATATATGGTCTCTGGTGCTTATATACTGATGCTGCTCTCGGTAGGGAAACCGCGATGCAGGCACCTGAACTCCAGTAGCAGCACCGTCTGCGAAGAAAATGTGGCAACTGCCTGCATCGGCCTGACGATGCAGGGAATCGTGCTTTGGCTACCGACGGAGGATGGATATGGCACAGCGATTCAGCGACATTTCCCGAACGGGCCCGGAGACCGGCCCGTGTCTTGAGGATGTGCAGAAGCAGATTGACGAATTGCCGTTATTGCCGGCGATCGTCACCCGGATGCTGGCACTGGATTTATCCGCCGACGACTATTTTGAGCAGGTTGTGGCCCTGGCGAGGGAAGACCCTCCGTTTGCGATTCGTATTCTTAAACTGGCAAATTCCGCCGCATCTTCACCGGTCGCGGAGATCGATACGATACAGTCTGCCGTCACCCGGCTGGGAATCAAAACCATCCGGGGTCTCATCACATCGATGGCGGTGATGCGCGTATTCGTGCCGGTGGACGACGAACAAACCGGATTGTGGCGGCATTCGATAGAAACTGCGGTAGGGGCAGCGACCATCGCACGTCTGGTTCCGGAACTGGATGCCAATCCGGAAATTGCCTACGTGGGTGGCCTGCTGCACGATATCGGCAGGTTTGTCATGTTCGAGCTGATGCCCAGGCAATTCGATACGGTAGGAGAAGCGAACTGGAGTTCGGTCGAGCAGCTGCTGGAGGCGGAACAGCAGGTCTTTCATTTTACTCACAGCGAACTGGGCTATCTTGCCTGTACCCGCTGGGGTGTACCGGAGCTGATTACCGAAGTGGTGGGTCATCACCACAGTGAATTTTCCCCGGGCGGTACGGACTTGCCGCATGATGTTGCGAGCCTGGTGTTATGCATTCAGATTGCCGATCAGCTCAGTATCGGTGTCCTGCATGCAGAAGAGATGCAGTCGCTGGATACGGATGCCAGGCAGGCAATGGTCGCCGGGCTATGCCTCCGGCCCGAGTGGCAGCCGCCGCCGGTACCGGTTCGGTTACTGGTCGACAACGTGGACGTCATTCGTCAGGAAAGTGCCGATCTGCTGGCCGATCTGGGTCTGCATTAACCGGCGTTTTCCACGGTCGTGAAACGAGCGGTTTTACCAGGTCGGCAAGCGGCCCGGCAGGCTTTCGCTGATGCGTACGAAGGGTATTCCATAGGAGGGCTTTGCCGGTCCGGCTCAGGTTCCAGCCACCTGCGACACGCGCATGTGCCGCGGTATCAACAGACGTTCGGACAAGTCAAACAGGATATCTGCAACGATGGCCAGCACGGCGGCGGGGATCGCGCCCTGCAGGATCAGGCCTGTGTCGTTCAGTGCCAGGCCGGTCACGATCGGTTGACCCAGCCCGCCGGCACCGATGAATGCGGCCAGCGTTGCGGTACCGATACTGATGACGCTGGCAGTGCGAATGCCCGCCAGTACATGGGGCAGGGCCAGCGGCAACAGTACATGACGAAACTGCTGGCGGCTGGTCATCCCCATTGCGGCGGCGACACGACGATACAGGGGGTCGATAGCCGCAAGTGCCGTGAGTGTCGAACGCAGGATCGGCAACAGCGAATACAGAAACAGAGCAACAACGGCCGGAAGAAAGCCGATGCCAAGCAGCGGCAGCATCAGGGCGAGTAAAGCAATGGATGGAATGGTCTGCATCAGGCCGGCGAAATACAGCAGAACTTTTGCCAGCCGCCTGCGCCGGTAGGACAACAGGGCAAGTGCGACACCGGCAACGGTAGCCCCGGCCAGCGCTGTCAGCGTGAGTTGTAAATGACGCCAGATGTTGTCAAGCAGTTGTTCTGCAGATGTCGAGCCTTTCAAAAAGCGGGCCTTGCCGTCGATACTCCGGACGAACTCGGCGGCGACTTCGCCAAAGGTTGCCTTGTCGATCAGCACCCTGGCATTCAGCCGGCGCATCAGGTCATTGTCTATGGTGTTTTTCAGCCGGCCGAGTCGCCCGGCGACTGCCGGCGGGATGTCGGCCCTGATCAGCCAGAGAGCACGGTAGTCGGGGAAATATGCCGCGTCATCCTCGAGCAGTGCAAGTCCGAAGCGGACAATATCGCCGTCGGTCGAGTAGGCATCGGTTACATCGATCCGGTTTTCTGCGATCGCCCGATAGGCCAGTCCGTGTTCGATGCCGAGCGGCTTTTGCGGCAACCGGTACAGCGATTTCAGGCCCGGCCATCCGTCGCGGCGTTCCATGAACTCATGACTGAAGGCGAATCGCAGCTCCGGGTGCGCGGCAAGATCGCCGATGGTGTGCAGCCCGAGCCGGGCTGCAAGCGCGCCCGAGACAGCGATTGCGTAGGTATTGTTGAATCCCAACGGCGCGATCAGTCTGAGTCCCCTTTTCTCAAGGTGTGCGTTGAGTTCCTCATTGGTTCGCAGTGCAGGGTCATCCAGAATCACCTGCGCAATCGTGCCTGCGTATTCCGGGTACAGGGAGATTTCACCGTCCTCGAGCGCCTCATAGGCGACTTTGGTGCCGCCGAAACCGAATCGCCGTTCCACGGCGATGTTGCCGGCTTCCAGCCATTGGGCGGCAATCTCTGCAAGCAGGTAGCTTTCCGTGAAGTTCTTGCTGCCGATGACAACCGTTTCTGCCTGGCTGCCGGTGATCGCCAGCAGATATACCAGCATTGCACTGCTAAGCAAGCGCACGGGAATGCCCCAGTTGCGCCTGGATCATTTTCTCGACATACGGATGATCCGGTTGTCGGAGAACCGCACCTGCAGCACCCTGCTGGATGAGACGGCCATTTCTCAAAATGGAAAGGTGGTCGCAGAGTTCTGCTGCCTCGCTGAGATCGTGGGTCACCAGCAGGTAACTGGTGCCGTCCTGTTGTGTCAGGTTAAGAAAACGTTCGTAAATTTCACGGCGCGTGACGATATCCAGACCCGAGAACGGCTCATCCAGCAACAGCAATTGCGGCTTGAGGATCATGGCCCGGCAAATGCCGGCCCGTTGCTGTTGGCCGCCGGAAAGCTCAAGCGGATAGCGGGCCAGTGTTTCCGGTTCCAGGTTCATCATTGTGGCGAGTTCATGACAACGCAGTTCGCGATCGGAGTCTGCGTGGCCGGCCAGCCTGCCCGGCAACATGATGTTGTCGGCAACGCTTAGATGAGGAAAGAGTCCGGTGTCCTGAACGGCGTAACCGATCCTGCGGCGATAGCGTTCAATATTGGCGTAGTCGATTGGCTCGCCCAGGGCGTTGATGCTGCCGCGGTCCGGTTTCAGCAGCCCGATGAGCAGTTCGAGCAGGGTTGATTTGCCGCTGCCACTTTCTCCGACGATTGCAGCACCGCCCTCGCCGGGGAAACTCAGGGTCAGGCTGTCCAGAGCCCGGGTATCGCCAAGGCTCTTTGAAACATTGTCGAATACTGCAATGGGCTGCTTGCTCGATGGTCGCTCCATTTGGCTGCCCTGCTATAACGGCCAGACCCAAAGAATCATTGGCGTACCGACGGCTATCACGAGAATTTCCAGCGGCAGGCCCATGCGCCAGTAGTCCCCGAAGCGATAACCGCCCGGCCCGAGGATCAGGGTATTGTTCTTGTGCCCGATGGGTGTCAGGAAGGCGCACGAGGCTGCCACGGCAACGCCCATCAGAAATGGATCTGGACTGACATTGAGGCGGGTGGCCATGTCGACGGCAATCGGTGCGGCGATCACCGCGGTTGCCGTGTTGTTCATGACATCGGACAGGGACATGGTGATCACGATCAGCAGTACCAGTGCCAGTGCCGGCGAATAACCGTCGGCCATGCCGACAATGCCGCCGGCAATCAGCCCGGTTGCACCACTGGTCTCCATGGCAACACCGATCGGGATCATCGATCCGAGCAGTACGATGACCGGCCATTCCACCGAGTCATAAACCTGGCGAACGGGCACGATATTCAATAATACGAGCAGTACGACTGCTGCGCCGAGCGCGATGGGCAGATACAGCACCCCGGTACTGGCAAGAATGACAGCCACTGCAAAAATGCCCGCTGCAAGGCCGGCTTTTTCGCGCTGAATGACCTGCAGGCCGCGCTCGCCCAGCGGCAGGCAGCCCAGCCAGCCGGCGATCTCGGGCAAACGCTCGGACGGTCCCAGCAGCAGCAATACGTCTCCGGCCCGCACCTGGAGTTTGCGAATACGTTCGCGGAAACGCTTGCCCTGCCGGGATACGCCGAGCAGCGTGACGCCATGGCGATACAGCAGCTTCAAAGACAGCGCCGAGCGTCCTTCTATCCGCGCGCCTTCGGGCACCACCACTTCGAGTAACGACAGGCTTTCGTCCGCCAGCATGCTCGGAGCGTCCTTGCCGCGAACATATTCAAGCTTCAATGCACCAACCAGTGCATCGATGCTTTCGGGGCTTGCTTCGACCACGAGCAGATCCCCTGCCTCGATTTTGCTGCGCCGTGCAAATCCCGGCAGTCTTTTTCCCCGGCGCACAACGCCGAGAATCACGCTTTCGTTGTCTTCGGCAATATCGTCGAGTTCGCTGACCCGCTGGCCGATGATGCCGGAGTCTTCGGGTACCCTGAGCTCGGCAACGTAATCTTCGAAATCGAACAGCTCACCCGGCTGTTTCCGGTCATCCTGCGCGCGTGGAATCAGCCGCCAGCCCACGGTGGCGATAAAAGCGACGCCCAGTACTGCGCACACCAGTCCGACAGGGGCAAAATCGAACATCCGGTAAGGCGAGCCGAGCGCCGAATTTCTGAATTCGGCAATCACGATATTCGGTGGCGTGCCGATCAGCGTGATCATGCCGCCAAGAATGGAGGCGAACGACAGCGGCATTAATGTCAGCGCGGGACTGCGTTTTGCCTTGGCGGCAGCCTGCATGTCCACCGGCATCAGCAATGCCAGGGCAGCGACATTGTTCATCACCGCCGACAGTGCGGCGGCTATTCCCTACATCACCGCTATATGGGTACCGAGCTTGCGTGACCGGTCCACGACATAGCGCGCGATAAGTTCGACTGCCCCGGAAATGGACAGGGCACGGCTGGCAATCAATACCAGTGCGATAATGACCGTGGCCGGGTGGCCGAATCCCGAGAATGCCTGCTCGATGGGCACTACACCGGTGATCAACGCAGCGATGAGCGCTCCGAATGCCACAAGGTCGTAACGCCAGCGCCCCCAGATCAGGAGTACGAAGATCGCGGTCAGGAGCCCGAACAGAATGCCCTGATCGGATGTCACCGGATGAGGCGAGCCAACAGGCGTCGTGACTTCACATTCATTAGTTGCGATTACTTCAGAGCAGAAACCCGGGGCTTACGTCAGAACATGGTCCGGACAGTGCTGACGGTTCCCGGTGAGAGGATACTACCCGAATCGCGGGCGCCCGTCGTCATTACGCCGGGACCGTTGTGCTGCCTCGTAATGTGCGCTGGACGGGGCCATGGCAAGGCTCTACCATTGGATGGATCGATCGCCCGGCTGAACAAGAAGAAAAACAATGATGAACGACAAGCTCCGAGAGATTCGGGACCGGATCGGACTGGGTGTAATCGCCGCCCTGCTGGTTGCCTGCGGGTCGAACGATCCGGCTGCCGGGGGAGGCCGCCGCTGCCGGTACAGGTTGTCGAGGTCGAACGGCATGACGTTCCGCTGACCATCGAGATGGTCGGCAGTACCCTCGGGACGCAGGATGTGCCGATTCGTGCCCGTGTCGAGGGCTTCCTGGAAACGCTGGATTTCCAGGAAGGGCGTTTTGTGAACAAAGGCCAGCTGCTGTACACGATCGACCCGCAGACATTCCAGGCCAAACTCGTCTCGGCGCAAAGTCAGCTCGCCGGAGCGAAGACGCAACGGGCCAAGGCTAAAAGCGACCTTGCACGGATTCGCCCGCTGGCGGAAATGAAGGCGGTCAGTGCGCAGGGTCTGGACAGTGCCGTCGCACAGTTCGAAGCCGCCGAAGCCGGCGTACAGGCAGCCGAGGCTGCAGTGGACCTGGCCCGGATCGAGTTGAGTTATACCAGAATCCATGCACCGATCAGTGGCCTGATCGGGTTGAGCAACGCGAAGCCAGGAGAGTTCGTCGGGCGTGAGCCCAACCCGGTGGTGCTCAATACCCTGTCGGATATCGACCCGATCCGGGTGCGGTTTTCGATCTCCGAGCGGGAATACCTGATGCTTGCCAGGACCTATTTCAACGAGGGCAAGAACAAGGATTCCATGCGGGAGGGCCGGTCGCAGCTGCAGTTGATTCTGGCGGACGGCAGCCGGTTCGGTCATCCAGGGAAGGTCGCAGGTGCGGCGCAATCCATCGATCCGGGAACCGGCACTTATACGCTCGAGGCGCTGTTTCCCAACCCGGAAAACCTGTTGTTGCCGGGACAGTTCGCGCGTGTTTCGCACCCTATACCGAGTTGAAGAACGTCACGGTCGTGCCCAGAAAGGCCGTGGTGGAGTTACAGGGTCGTTTCCGTGTATACGTAGTGACTGCCGACAATACCGTTCAGGTTCGTGACATCCAGCCGGGTCCGATCAAGGGCAATAACCAGGTTGTCGAGTCGGGGCTGGAGCGCGGGGAGCAGGTCATCGTCGAAGGTCTGCAGAAAGTGCGGGCAGGCATGGCGGTCCGGCCCGCCCTGTATTCGGATGCCGTGGCTCCGGCGCCGATCCAGGAAACCTGACGATGCCGGAGTTTTTCGTTCGCCGGCCGATTGTCGCGATGATCATTGCGATCATTACCGTGATTATCGGTCTGGTAGCGATGAGTTCGCTGCCGGTGGCCCAGTACCCGGAAATCACGCCCCCGGAGGTGTCGGTATCGGCACGTTACACAGGCGCTAACGCGGGCGTGGTCGAGCAGTCCGTTGCGACACCGCTGGAACAAAAGATCAACGGTGTCGAGAACATGCTGTACATGAAGTCTGTTAACTCCAATGACGGCAGCATGAATCTGAGCGTCACCTTCGAGGTGGGTTCCGATCTCGATATGTCCAACGTGCTGGTGCAGAATCGTGTATCGGAAGCCCAGGTCGGTATCCCCGAAGAAGTGAAGCGGCTCGGCATTACGGTTAAAAAGAAGCTGTCCTTTCCGCTGCTGCTGATCAGTATCTACTCGCCCGAGGGTACCTTTGACCAGGGTTTCCTTGGTAATTACGTCACGATCAATGTGCTCGATGCGATTGCCCGTATCAAGGATGTCGGCCAGGCGGATGTGCTCGGTGGCAGTGAATATGCCATGCACATCTGGATCAAGCCGGATCAGCTGGCCAAGCTGAACCTGACCGTGCCCGACATCACCCGTGCCATCCAGCAACAGAACGTGATTGCGCCGACCGGCCAGATCGGCGGGCCGCCGGCACCTGCCGGTACCGAGTTCACCTACACGGTGCGTACCCGGGGGCGACTGAGCACCGCAGAGGAGTTCGGCAATGTTGTGCTGCGCGCCAACCCGGACGGTTCGCAGGTACATGTGAAAGATATCGCCCGGGTGGAACTGGGCACGCAAAGTTACAGTGCGGTGACACGCCTGAACGGGCAGCCCACGGCGGTGCTGGCGATATCCCAGCTGCCCGGCGCCAACGGACTGAATGTCGCACAGCAGATCGAAGCGGAGATGGAGCGTCTCAAACAGGATTTTCCGGATGACCTCGATTACCTGGTCTCGCTGGATACTACGTTGGCGATCGAAGCCGGAATCAAAGAGATTATTGTCACGCTGTTCCAGGCGGTTGCGCTGGTGATTCTCGTGGTATTCATTTTTCTGTAAAACGCCCGCGCCAACCTGATTCCGACTCTTGCCGTGCCGTTTTCGCTGACCGGCACCTTCGCGGTATTCCCGTTGCTGCGCTTTTTCATCAACACCTTGTCTCTGCTTGGGCTGGTGCTTGCAATCGGTACCGTGGTGGACGATGCCATCGTGGTCGTGGAGGCCGTCACGGCAAAAATGGAAAAAGGCATGCCGCCGAAAGAAGCGACCATCGCGGCGATGCGTGAAGTGTCCGGGCCGATTGTCGCGACTTCTCTTACCTTGATTGCCGTTTTTGTGCCGGTGGCGTTTATGGGCGGCATCACGGGGCTTTTGTACAAGCAGTTCGCCATCACCATCGCAATCTCGGTGGCGATTTCTTCCATCAACGCGCTGACGCTCAGCCCGGCCCTGAGCGCCATGCTGCTTCGGCCGCCGGGCGAGACCAAAAGCCGGCTGCAGCCGTTTTACGATCGTTTCAACCAGGCATTTCAGCGTGTTACCGGCGGCTACATGAACATGACGGGTCTGCTGACACGCCGTCTGACGATGAGCCTGATTTTTCTGCTGGGTCTGACAGTGATTATGGGCGGTCTGTTCAGTGCGGTGCCGGGCGGCTTCGTTCCCGAGGAAGATCAGGGTTATTTTCTGATCAATGTGCAGTTGCCCGATGCAGCCTCCTTGCAGCGAACCGATGCCGTGACCGCACGCATCGAAAGCCTGCTGGAGGACATCGACGGTATTGAATCCGTTACTACAGTTGCCGGATTCAGTCTGCTGACTGCTTCGCTGGCCCCGAACACGGCATTTTTTTCGTTTCCCTGAAGGAGTGGGACGAACGGCCCGGTAACGATCTGCACGTGAACGGCATTATCCAGCAGGTTAACCGGCGTCTTGCATTTCCGCTGCCCGAAGCGATGGCATTCGCGTTCGGGCCGCCCGCGATCCCGGGACTGGGTACCGGCTCCGGCTTCAGCATGATGTTGCAGGACCGGGCCGGCAATACGCCGGAGTATCTTGCCGAGCAGACTGCGCGGTTCATGCAGGCGGCGACGAAGCGGCCGGAAATCGGCGGTGCAATCACGACTTTTCGCGCCTCGGTGCCGCAGATATTTGCGGATGTGGACAATGACAAGGTGCTGAAATTCGGTGTGTCCCCGGCGGATGTGAACACCACGCTGGGGAGTTTCTTTGGCGGTGCATATGTGAATGACTTCAACCGGTTTGGCCGACTGTTCAAAGTTTATGTGCAGGCAGAGCCGGAATACCGCAATGATCCTTCCGATGTGCGCTACTTTTTTGTGCGTGGCGATCAGGGCGGTATGGTGCCGATGTCAACGATGATCGATATGAGCTGGATCACGGGGCCAGACTATACCAATCGCTTCAATCTTTTTCGTGCAGCGGAAATCACCGGCCAGCCCGCGCCGGGTTACAGCTCGACCCAGGCCTTGGACGCGCTGGAGGATGTGGCCCGGCAAACTCTGCCCGGCGACATGACGTACTCGTGGAATGCGATGAGCTTCCAGGAAAAGGCTGCAGCGGGTTCCGGTGCACTGGTATTCGGCCTGGCGCTGCTGTTCGTATTCCTGATTCTCGCAGCACAGTACGAAAGCTGGTCGACGCCGTTAAGCGTCCTGATGGGCACACCGATTGCCGTATTTGGCGCCATGGGCGGACTGTTTCTGGCAGGACTGTTCACACCCGGTTATCAGAATAACGTATTCGCGCAAATCGGCCTGGTGATGCTGATCGGGCTGGCCGCCAAGAATGCGATTCTGATTGTCGAGTTCGCAAAGCTGAAACGCGAAGCCGGAGCGACGGCGATCGAAGCTGCGCTGGAAGCGGCCCGTGACCGGTTTCGGCCGATACTGATGACCGCATTTTCTTTTATTCTCGGCGTGATCCCGCTGTTGATTGCCACCGGTGCCGGCGCAGAGGCGCGCAAGGTGATGGGCATGACGGTATTCTCCGGCATGCTGGCTGCGACCATTATCGGTGTCGTGCTGGTGCCGTCGCTGTTCGTATTCATTGACCGGATCAGCGGCGGGCAGAAAAAATCTCCGGATGCCGGCGCATGATCAGCCGGGTTCTTTCGGTCGGTGTGATGCTGTTGGTGGCCGGCTGTACGCTTGGGCCGGACTACCGGCGTCCGGATTTGCCGGTGCCGGAAGGCTATGCTCATCACATTGACGACGGGGAGTCCATTGCCAACCTGGCCTGGTGGGAGCTGTTCCGCGACGAACGCCTGCAGCACCTGATTACCATCGCGCTGGAAGAGAACAAGGATGTTGCGGTTGCAGCCGCACGGGTCGAGGAGGCGCGCGCGCGTTTTGGTTTTGTCCGCGCCGACCAGTTGCCGCGGGTCGATATCGGTGCTGCCGCAAATCGCGGAGATGCCGGGGCGACCGTGCCCGATCCGGGTATCGTCGACCAGTATCGCCTGGCCGGCGATCTGTCATTCGAAGTCGATATCTGGGGACGCTTGCGTCGCTCTACGGAAGCTGCGCGTGCCGAACTGCTGGCGACCGAAGAAGCCCGGCGCACGGTTATCGTAACGCTGGTCGCGGATCTTGCAGCGGCGTATCTTCGGCTGCAGGACGCCGATCGGCGCGAGATCATTTCTGCCCGAACGCTGCGCAGCCGGCGCAATTCACTTGAAATCGTTCGCGCCCGTTTTGACAAGGGCACGGTCCCGTTGCTTGATGTCAACCAGGCCGAGATGGAAGAAGTCGAGCCCGTGGTCGCACTGGCGGCACTGAGGCGGGAGATTGTCGAAACCGAAAACCTGATCAGTGTGCTGCTGGGCCGTAATCCTGCTCCGGTGCTGAGAAATCGCAATGCCGGTGAAATCCCTCTTCAGGCGCCTGCGGTGCCTTCGGGACTGCCTGCGGAGCTGTTGCAGCGCCGGCCCGATGTCCGGCAGGCGGAGCAGGCACTGGCGGCGCAAACGGCACGTATCGGTGCTGCGCAGGCACTGCGCCTGCCGACGCTGAATCTGACCGGCGCATTCGGACTGGCCAGCAGTGAGTTGTCGAATTTCAACAACAGCGATGCCACCACCTGGGGCGTGGGTGCAAGTCTGTTTGGCCCCTTGTTCGATGCCGGCAAGAGTAAACGGCAGGTCGAGATCGAAAAAGCACGTACCGTTCAGCTGCTCCGGGAATATGAGCAAACCGTATTGCAAAGTTTCCGCGAAGTAGAGGATGCGCTGATCGGCATTCGCACTCGCGCCGACGAACTCGCTGCGCGGCAACGTCAGGTTGCGGCGGCGCGCAGTGCGGCAAAACTGTCCCGGGCACGCTATGACGGCGGTGTGACCAGCTATCTGGAAGTGCTGGATACGGAACGTTCGTTATTCAACGCCGAACTGGCGGAATCGACTACCCGTCGCGAACAACTGGTCGCAATCGTGGAGCTGTACAAGGCGCTGGGCGGAGGCTGGGAGCAGACCCGTTAGGAGCGGTTGAAGTTATCTGCCGGCGCCGGCACAGAGCTTCCGTGCCTTGATCGCGCCGGCTGAAATATCCGGATCAGCGGGCCAGCCCGTCACGCTTCAATTGCCTCACGACCGCACTGCTCTCACTGTCAATGAGCTGGTGCATGCCTTTCTTGTCGAAGGTCGTGGACTCTACCCCCCATACTTTTTCGCCGCTGGCGACCTCGTAAACATCGGTGGCGACGACGACAGTGCGCTCTATCTCCAGGGAATCCGGATTCTGCATGGTTTCATAGTTATAGCGGAACTGCATGGGTTCATAGTCGTAGTCGGAGAAATTGATCGGGTTGCCGCTGTTGGGTTGTATCTTCACAGAGGTTGGCCCCTTGACGATTTGCGCTTCGGTCTGTGCGCTTTTGAGACGCGCCACGAGGACTGCGTCGGATCCGGACTCTTTTGCTGCCGCCGCGACGGTATGCTGGTCCATGGGAACGCCCGGTTTCATTACCCTGGTGCTGGCAACGGCCTTGATACCATGATCGGCGAGCGCACTGACCATCATGGTCTCGTAGTGCCGGCGCGAGTCACGGTTCTCCGATATCCCGACAATGAGGAACTGACTGAAAGGGGCACCGTCGAAATCGGGGTTCTCGTAGATTTTCCTGACCGTTGTGGTTGTCGTAGAGCATGCAAACAGAATGGCGGTGCTGAGTAATACCAAGACTGCATATCGACCGCTGGATCCGTTCATATTGACTCGCATTTCTTGTCTGCTACCGGGTTGCCGATTATATCATCTTCGGGTAACCGGGAGAGGTGCCGGGTTTGCCCGTTCCGGTCGATTGGGGCTTTGGCAGGCCGGCGTTGTAGGCTATGCTCGTGGTCCGGAAGACTGATGGGCGGGAGCCTGCCGTGGGCAAATATTCTTGGAAATATTCCTGGGTTGTGGTCGCGTTGCTGGCATGCGGGTCGTTGCAGGCCGCTAACCTGATGTTTCTGCGCAATGCTCCGATAAGCAATCTGGATGGTGAAGATCGCCGTTTCCTGAAGGAGGCTGCCGTCACTGCACTCGAAAGCGAGGAAGATGGGGAAACCGTGAGTTGGCGCAATGCGGGCACCGGGCACTTTGGCGAAATTACAGTGCTGGACACACATCGGGATTACGACACCGTTTGCCGCACAGTGCGTTTTTTTATTGCCGCCGGAGACAAGACCGGCCGCTCTGTTTTCCGGGCATGCAAGGCGGATGACGATACCTGGCGCCTGGCGCCCAACAAGCAATGACAGCCTTGGCACGATCGAGGGCTGCGGGCCGGCTCAGAACGGGAATGCTCCGATAAAAACAGCCGGAACCCCAAATGCAGGTTCCGGCTGGACAGTCGGTCAAAGGCGGCAATCCTATCACCATGGCTGCTTGAACGCATCGACGAACCAGCGCAGAGCGCGCCCCTTGTTGTTCGATTTCCATACCATGTGCAGGGCTGTATCGGGGGTGCTTTTCTCTACCGGTACTTCCACGAGGGTTTTGTTTTCCAGCAGGTGTTCGATACGATGCCTTGGCAAAAACCCGACTCCCAGTCCCATTTGCTGGGCCCGGATTTTTTCGCTCAGTGTCGGGACGCTCAATACCGGTTGCTTACTGAAAAGACGCGCGCTCAACGGGGCGAACTGCCGCGAGCTGTCACGGACCACCACGGCGCGAAAACACTCGATATCCGCCGGTTTGACCGGCAGCATTCGCTGTGCCAGCTCATGTCCGGGAGGTACCGCGAATATCCATTGCACGGTATTCATCACGACAGATCGATGTCCCCGCGCGTTGGTGGGCGGTTCGCCCGCACCCAGGGCCAGGTCCGCCCGACCTTTGATCACAGCCTCCCACGTTCCTCCCAGCACTTCCTCATGAATATTGATTTCAAGGTCCGGCTTGAGCCGGTAGAACCGCTCGATGAGGCGATAATACGGTTCGAAGTCCAGGATGGAATCAATGGCGATATTGAGCCGGGACTCCCAGCCGCTGTGTGCCTGCCGGGTGGTTTCCGTCAGGCGTTCCGCTGCCGCCAGTAGTTCACGACCCTGTTCCAGCAGGAGTGTTCCCGCCGGAGTGAGCAGTGAGCGGCGTCCCTCCCGCCGGAACAATACGACGCCGAGGTCGTTTTCGAGCTTCTGCACACTGTAGGTGACTGCAGACGGTACGCGGTACAGTGCATTGGCGGCAGCGGCAAAGCTGCCTTTGCGGTCGATCGCATCGAGCACTTCCAGGGCGTCCAGGGACAGAGCGTGTTTCATACAGGCTGCCTGATTATTCAGATTAATTGAATATATTAGCCAGAAAAGTTCGATTGTCTTATGAAACACAAGGAATGACAATATATATAGACAACATGATTACTGAATAAATAAAGGAGAGATGAATATGACAGTCATCATTCGACGTTTGCTCAGCACCGATGCCGGTGTCGCGGGCCTGGTTTTGCGGGTTCCGGTCGGTACGATTCTGTTCGCTCATGGGGCGCAAAAACTGTTCGGCTGGTTTGGCGGCTATGGCCTGGACGGGACAGCCCGATGGATGGCCTCGGTGGGGATAGAACCCGCTTACCTGATGGCGCTGATGGCGGGCAGCGCCGAGTTTTTCGGCGGGCTGGGCCTGATTCTGGGTCTTTTGACCCGGCCGGCGGCGGCAGTCGGAGCTTTTACGATGCTGGTCGGCCTTGCTGTCGTGCACCTGGGCAACGGGTTTTTCCTTGCCGACAACGGTATCGAATACGCGCTGGCCCTGTTCGCGGCTACCACTGCACTGGCGATCCAGGGCGGTGGGGCCCTTTCTGCGGACGGCATCATCGGTCCTCGGGACTAGTCTGGCTGCGGGCGAACACGGCTTTATCAGGAGAAGCGTTATGGGACTGCTCATCGACGGGCAATGGAACACGGACTGGTATGACACGACATCGACCGGTGGCGAATTCATTCGACAGGACTCGCAGTTTCGCCACTGGATCGGCGAGCCGGGGTTTGAAGCACAGGCAGGGCGTTACCATCTGTTTGTTTCGCTCGCCTGCCCCTGGGCCCACCGCACGATCATTTTTCGCCGCCTGAAAAAACTTGAGCATCTGGTCGGTATCACCATAGTCGATCCGAAGATGCTGGAGCGCGGCTGGGTATTTTCCGACGTTTCCCGGGACAACCCGATAGCCGGCATCGACTGCCTGTCCCAGGTCTATACCAGTGCCGATCCGGCGTATTCCGGGCGCGTTACCGTGCCGGTCCTTTGGGACAAGCAACAGCGCACCATCGTGAACAACGAATCGGCTGAAATCATCCGGATATTCAACAGCGCTTTCAACGAGCTGACCGGTGATCGCACCGACTACTACCCTCGGGCGCTGCAGGCGGAGATCGACGATCTGAACCGGTTCATCTACGACAATATCAACAACGGTGTCTACCGGGCGGGTTTCGCCACGTCGCAACAGGCCTATGAAGCCGCTTTCAGCCGCCTGTTCGATGCGCTCGATGTGATCGAGCAGCGCCTGGGGCGACGACGCTATTTGATGGGCGGGCAGATCACCGAAGCGGACTGGCGTTTGTTTACGACCCTGATACGTTTCGACGCCGTGTACTATGCCCATTTCAAAACCAATCGCATGCAGATCGAGGACTACCCGAACCTGTCCGGCTACGTCAGGGAGCTCTACCAGGTCGAAGGCATTGTCGATACGGTGAACTTCGATCACATCAAGACGCACTACTACGTCAGCCAGACCACGATCAACCCGACACAGATCGTTCCGTTCGGTCCGGTACTGGATTTCAGCCGTGCCCATGATCGCGATCGGATTCAGGGGGGTGCGTAGTGGCTGCTCAATATCGCCGATTGCAGGCTGTCCATGACAGCCACGCCGTGACGGATGGCGACGGTGTGAAGATTCAGCGCCTGGTGATCCGGGGGCGGCTGCATACTTTCGATCCGTTCCTGCTGCTCGATGAATTCCGCTCCGACGATGCAGCAGATTATATCGGTGGCTTTCCCGAGCACCCGCACCGCGGATTCGAGACGGTGACCTATATGCTGGAAGGCCGCATGCGCCATCGTGATCATCTGGGCAATGAGGGTGTCATCGGTTCCGGTGGAGTGCAGTGGATGAGCGCCGGTCGCGGCGTTCTGCATTCGGAAATGCCCGAGCAGGACCAAGGGCTGATGCACGGTTTCCAGCTGTGGATCAACTTACCCGCCGGCGAAAAAATGAGTGAGCCACGGTACCGGAGTTATTCGCCGGAGCAGATTCCCCTGGCAACCCTGGATAAGGGCGTCACCGTCAAAGTAATCGCGGGAACGTTCCGGCAGGGACTGCAACATACACAAGGCGCCGTTCTGGGTGTCAATACGAAACCGGACTACTTTGATATACAGCTGCCGGAACGGGCGGGCGTCGAATTCGATATTGACAGGAGCAAAACCGTGGTGGCGTATGTATACGAAGGATGCGCCGATATCTGCAGCGATGAGGGAGGCCGTCAGTCGATCGGGTCCCGGCAGTTGGGGCATTTCAGCACCGGCGACGGGGTACGCATACAGTGTCGGGAGAAAACGTCTTTACTGCTGTTGGCCGGAAACCCGCTCAACGAGCCCATAGCCAACTGGGGGCCGTTCGTCATGAACACCCGGGCGCAAATAGAACAGGCAGTCGAGGACTACCGGTTGGGCCGCCTGGTATAACGGCGTGCAATCAATCACCGCGCCCCGCGTCATCCATGAGCTGGCGAGTCAGGTAGACGTACAGCAGCGCCTGCAGGTCCGCCTGCTGCAGCTGGTTCGCGGCGCCACCGTGCCCGCCTTCCATATTTTCGTAGTAGTAGACGGGATGGCCGTTTTCCAGCATGCGTGCGGCCATTTTTCGTGCGTGCCCGGGATGTACGCGATCGTCGCGGGTGGAAGTATAGAAAAGAGCCTTCGGGTATTTTACGTCGGCCCTGATATTCTGGTAGGGCGAGTACGCCGAAATGATCCTGCGCATTTCAGGATCGGCTGGATCGCCGTACTCGGCCATCCAGCTCGCACCAGGGGGCAACTCGGTATACCGCAACATGTCGAGCAGCGGAACGAAACTGGCAGCGGCGTTGAAAAGATCCGGCCGCTGCGTCAATGCAACGCCCACCAGCAGACCGCCGTTACTTCTGCCATAGATGCCCAGACGCTCCGGAGAGGTGATGCCCCTGGCGATCAGGTCTTCGGCGACAGCGATGAAATCGTCGTAGGAGCGCTGCCTGTTTTCAAGCATTGCCGCTCGATGCCACTGCGGGCCGAATTCGTTGCCGCCGCGGATATTCGCCACCACGTAGGCGCCCCCGCGTTCGAGCCAGAGCTTGCCGGTCGTGCCCAGGTAAGCCGGGGTGCTGGAGATCTGAAATCCCCCATAGCCGTACAGCAGGGTTGGGGTCGATCCGTCCGGCTTGCTGTTCGCCGGCTGCACGATGAAATACGGGATTCGTGTGCCGTCGGCGCTTACGGCATTGTACTGGTTGACTGTTGCATTGGCGGCATCGAAGCGATCCGGTACGGATTTGATCCGTTCCGCAGCGAGCGACCGGCTGTCAACGAGATAGAGGCTGTCGGGGATCAGGAAACTTTCCACGTCGGCAAAAACCGCCGGTTCCGCGATACCTCCATAGTGCAGGTTGACCATGGCCATGTCGGGCATCTCCACCATTTGTCCGTGCCATGCTTCCTGCGAGAATGTATAGGCCATCAGTTTTCCGATGACGTTGTCCAGTACCGTCACCATGACTGCATCTGAAGTGGTGCGCACCTGTTGCAGGCTGGTGCGTTCAGCAGGCAGGAACAGCGTATGGACAGTGTCGATTTTATCGTGCTGCAGAAAATCTGCCAGCGAAAAAGAGACCAGGCTGCCCTGGGCGTAAACCTCGCCGTTTACCGGCCAGTTCTCGCTCAGTTCGACCAGCAGCTGGCCGCGATAAAGGCCTTTGATCGCGGCTTGCCGGGGTGTTGGCAGACGAATGAGGGCGTTGTTTTTGGTGACCAGGAATACTTCCTGCTCGAAAAACGATACCGCACGTTTGATCAGCGGCACGACACCCGAGTCATCGAACAGTCCGCTTGCTGCGACCCAGACATCCGAGCGCTCGCCGGTATACAGCGTGTCAGCGGACTCCAGTGTCGTGCCTCGCCGCCAGCGCTTGACGACCCGTGCATATCCGGAGTCCGTCATTGAGTCCGGGCCAAAGTCCGTGTTGACGAGCAGGGTGTCTTCGTCAACCCACAGTGCACCGGACTTGGCCTCCGGCAGGCGGAAACCGTTTTCGACAAAGCTGCTGCTGCGCACGTCGAACTCGCGCTTGACATTGGCATCGCCTCCGCCGCGCGACAGGGCAATCATGCAACGTTCATATCGGGGTGGCAGGCACCGGATATCGCGAGCCGACCATACCCAGTTTTCGTTTTCCTGCTCGGCCAGTTTGTCCAGATCCAGCAATATCTGCCATTTTGTGCTGTTGTTTCGATAGTCCTGCAGGCTGATGCGGCGCCAGATGCCGCGCACGTGCGTGTCGTCCTGCCAGAAGTTATAGACATAACCGCCGCGCAGAGAACCTGATGGAATCCGGTCCGTACTCGTCAGGATGGCCAGCGTCTCCTGCCGGTAGACGGCGTAGCGGGGGTCAGACCTGAGTGTTTTATCGGTTGCGGCGTTTTGCTCCCGAACCCAGTCCAGCGCCCGCTCACTGTCTACTTCTTCCAGCCACAGGTAAGGGTCGGCCGCTGCTTCATGCTGTTCGACCGATGCCGGCTGGCCTTCGTCGGTGCGGGCGCAGCCGGCCAGGAATACAGACAGCAGTAAAAAGGTCAGTAGCGTTCTCGATAGCATGGCTGGTTCTCCCGTCAACACACCCTAATTTACCATGTAGAACGAACCGCTGGAGGATGGTGGATCCAGGGCGCCGGCAGCATTCGGCATCACCCGGCGGGAAGCACGCAAGGGCAGCCGGGGCCGGTACCAGGGGGCATCGTATCGAAGCCCGACCCCGGTGAACGCAGATCACACACAGGTTTGCAGAAAATAGGGTATCCTATGCCCGCTATGCGGATCCTGCTGAGTAATTTCATTGTACTTTCCCTGCTTTTTTTGAGCATGGACGGCGCGGCCGATCGGGTCAGCGTCAGCCATCCGCACGATGATGGCCAGGCCCGCCAGGTCGATGTGACGAAGTCGATGTCTGCCGATACCGGTACGGATGTCGACCCGGACGAGCATGACACGCACTATTGCCACGGCCATGTCGCAGGTATCTCCGTATCGTTTGCGGTAGCTGCCGCGCCGGCCGGTGTGGCGGATCCCCGGTATGGCGTCATGCCCTACCTTCTGACCTACGCGCAGGCGCCACCGACACCACCACCGAACGCCTGAGTCCTATTCCTATTGCGCCCCTGCGCCTGCCGGTTCGTTTCGGCATGCGTGTCGATGCACGATTTCCGGAACATGACTTATGCAACTACCCACAAAAGGGTGCGTCCTGCTATTGGGCGCCCTGATATTCAATTCTTTTACAGCTGTCGCGCAGGGCTCCGGCGATGCCCCCCTGAGCGTGGCAGACCCGGCGCTGACGCGGTTCGTACAAACCGTGGTCGATACCAACCCGCGCGTCCGGGCGGCCCGTTCGGCACTCGAGGCGAGTGAGGCGTACAAAGCCGCGGCAGCACGGCCTTTGTACAATCCCGAGCTGTC
>JAJRXW010000140.1 GCA_024276095.1 Gammaproteobacteria bacterium | reverse complement strand
GGCCGATAATGGGGTCCAGCTTGCCCTGCTCGGCGCGCTCGGTCAGGTCGATGGTATATTTCTCCAGGGCCTGTCGGGTATCTTCCGCATTGGGGTCGTCGACCTGCTGCCCGCCACGCAATTCATCGATGGCTTTTTCGATCGTCCCGCGCACGATACCGGCCTCGGCCAGCAGATCGCCAAGCGGCCCCTTGTCCATGCTGGCGGCCAGTACGAATAATTCACTGGTCAGGAACTGGTCGCCCCGTTCCTGGGCCAGCTTGTCGGTCACATTCAGCAGATTGCCCAGATCGCGGGAAAGGTGGACATCGCCGGCAACCCCCTCGACCCGGGGCAGCTGGTCCATCGCCTCGCCCAGGCGCGAACGCAGCAGGTTGACGTTGCCGCCCGCTTTGGCCAGCAGGTGACGTACCGAACCGCCCTGCTGGTCAAGCATGGCGGCCAGAAGATGGACCGGTTCGATGAACTGGTGGTCCCGGCCAACGGCCAGAGACTGCGCATCCGCAATCGCCAATTGCATCTTGCTGGTCAGTTTGTCCATTCGCATCGGATCGGCCTCTGTTAATAAAATGTGTTCTGTCAGTTAGATGGGGCCTTCGGGGTTCTTTTCAAGCACTTGGGGCCGCTCATCGATGCCAGATCAACGTCGCCTGGCGACCGCACCGCCCATCGCGGCGGTACGAAAAAAACCTCGGCTGGCCGTCGACGCAGTCGCTGAAAGTGCAGTACCGGCCGCCGAAAACCCGCTCAATACCCGCTGCCGCGAGTCGCTGCCGGGCGATGACGTACAGATCCAGTTGCCACCGGTCATCCTCGCTGCGGGTAAATGCGGCGGCAGATTGGCCATCAGCGGCCATGAACAGGTCGCGGACCTCGGCACCGACCTCGTAGGCCGGCGCACTGATGGCCGGCCCCAGCCAGGCCATCAACCGGCCGGGAAGCACGCCATGCTCGCGGAAACTGCGGACCGCCACCTCGACGATACCCCCCGCCAGACCCCGCCAGCCGGCGTGCACAGCGGCCACACCCCGACCGTCGTCACTGCAGATCAGCACCGGCAGACAATCGGCCGTCTGGACTGCGCACACCTGCCCTGCTTCGAAGCTGATCGCGGCATCCGCTTCGGTTGCCACGCTCGCCGCGGCGAGATCGGCGACCGTCGTGCCGTGTACCTGTCTCAACCAGTGCGGAGCGTGCGGCAGGCCCGCCGCCTGTTCGAGCGCCCGGCGATTGCGCTCCACCTGCCGGGGATCGTCACCGACATGACCGGCAAGATTCAGGCTCGAGTACGGCCCGCTGCTGTATCCGCCATGCCGGGTTGTCGACAGGGCGCCGACCGCCGCAGGAGCGGGCCAGTCCGGGTGGATCAACCGGATAAGGGCGCTTTTTCCGGCCATTCCATCGCCTCGAAACGGTTCCCTGCCGTTTGCTCGCCGGCCAGCGCATGCAGCAGCTGGTTCATGTCCTCCGGCAGGCAGGCCCTGAACTCCATGGTTTCGCCACTGAGCGGATGGCTGAAACTCAACCGGCTGGCGTGCAGTGCCTGCCGCCGGAAACCACGCAGCTGGTCGGCCAGCAGCGGGCCGGCCTGCGCTGGTATTTTCAGCCGTCCGCCATAAACAGGATCGCCCACCAGCGGGTGATGGATATGGGCCATGTGCACCCTGATCTGGTGGGTGCGGCCGGTCTCCAGCCGCACGGCAAGAAAACCGTGGGCAGCGAACCGGGCCAGAACCCGGTAGTGGGTCACCGCTTCCCTGCCCCGCGGGTTTACCGCCATGCGGGTTCTTTGCGTGGGATGACGGCCAATGGCAACGTCCACGGTACCGCCGGCGGTCAGCCGACCGTCGCAAATGGCCCGGTACTCACGGGTAATCTTTCGCTCCTGAAGGTCCCGGACCATGCGCGTATGCGCCGGCAGCGTTTTCACGACCAGCAGCAGGCCACTGGTATCCTTGTCCAGGCGATGCAACAGGCCGCTGCGGGGAAGCGCGCCCAGCTCGGGTGCATGGTGCAAAAGCCCGTTTTCGAGCGTTCCTCCGGCATGCCCCGCGCCGGGATGGACCACCAGCCCGGCAGGTTTGTTGATCACCATGAAGGCTTCATCCTCGAATACGATATCCAGCGCTACCGGCTCGGCCCGGGTCACCGGAGCGGGCTCAACCGTCGTGGTCAGGTCGACCTGCTGGCCCGCCGAGACCTTCGTTCGGGGCAGTGGCCGAGCGCCATCGAGCGATACACAACCTTCCTGTATCCATTGTTTATGCCGGGAACGTGAGAAATCCGGAAACAGCTCGGCCAGCACCTGGTCCAGGCGGCGGCCATCCAGCTCCGGTGGAATCGTGATGCTGTGACGGGTTGACTGGCTCAATTCCGTGGACTCTAAAACTGCGGACTCATGTAATTTCAGACGCAGTGTACGTTATACTTTTTTGCTTTGTGCCGTAAGCCAGTTCGAATGCCCAGAATCAGACCAGCGAAAATCGCCCAGTACCTTGCCGCAGCAACAGCCATTGCGCTGCTGCTTGCAGCCTGTGGCGGGAAAGACGAGCGCGATACCCAGTCGGGTGCTGTCATCCTTTACGAGCGCGCGCATAAAGCGCTGGTTGGCGGCGATTTCAGCAATGCCATCCGCTTTTACGAGTCACTCGAAGCGCGCTATCCGTTCAGCAACCAGACCAGGCAGGGTCAGCTCGACCTGATTTATGCCTATTACGGCAGCGGCCAGATGGAATCGGCCATCGACGCTGCTACCCAGTTCGAAAGGGAGAACCCGATTCACCCGCGGGTCGACTACGCTTTATACATGCGCGGCCTGGCCCTTTTCAAAGGCCAGCAGACCCGCCTGCAGCGCTGGCTGAGAATCGACCCGGCCAAGCGGCCACAACTGGATGCACGCGAATCGTTTTCCGCGTTCTCGCAGCTGATTCAGCGCTACCCCGACAGCAAGTATGCAGCGGATGCCCGCCAGCGCATGATTTTCCTGCGCAACCAGCTGGCGAAACACCAGAATATCGTGGCACAGGAATACATGAGGCGGGGTGCATACATCGCTGCGCTGAACCGGGCGAAATTCAGCCTGTTCTCCTTCGACGGCGCACCGGCAACGGAAGAATCGCTGCGCATCATGATCACCGCCTACCGGGCGCTGGGCATGCAGGATCTGGCTGAAGACACGCGCCGGGTCCTGATGGCCAGCTTCCCCGAGGCCGGGCTCGAGCCGCGGCAGCAGGAAAAGAAGCCCTGGTACAAGTTCTGGTAGCGGGCATCTACCGCCTGGCCCACTTCTCCGGGTGACGATAGCCTGAGGTCAGCGGATACCGCCAGTCACGGCCAAATGCCCGGCCGCTGACGCGCACCCCCGGCGGCGCCTGGCGGCGCTTGTATTCATTGTGGCGCACCATGTCCAGCACTTCGCCAACGATACGCCGGTCAAAGCCACGCGCAGCGATTTCGTCGACAGAACAGTTTTCTATCATCAGGGCATCGAGAATCGCATCGAGAATCGCATAGTCCGGCAGGCTGTCCGAATCCTTCTGATCGGGACGGAGCTCGGCGGACGGCGGTCTTTCAATCACCCGGTCAGGAATGACCGGGCCGATGGAATTGCGATAACGTGCCAGCCGGTAAACACGGGTCTTGGTGCAGTCTTTCAAAGGCGCAAAACCGCCCACCATGTCTCCATACAAAGTCGCGTAACCGACCGCCATCTCGCTTTTGTTGCCGGTAGTCAGCACCATGCGTCCGGTCTTGTTCGAAATCGCCATCAGTATGATGCCCCGGCAGCGCGCCTGGATGTTTTCCTCGGTTGAATCCTCCGCCAGACCGGCAAACAGATCGGCAAGCGTGGCATTGATCGCACCGACCGTGGCATCGATCGGGATCACCTGGAAGCCCACACCCTCCGCCAGCGCCTGCTGCTCGGCGTCTTCGAGACTCATTTTCGAGGTATACCGGTAGGCCATCATGACCGCCTGAACGCTCCCGGCCCCCAGCGCATCGACGGCAATCGCAAGGGTCAGCGCTGAATCCAGTCCTCCCGAAAGTCCCAGCACCACGCCGGGAAACCCGTTCTTGCGCACATAGTCGCGCACGCCGGTCACCAAGGCCGTATAGATACTGGCATCGTCGGAAAGCAAAGGGCTGATGTCACCGGTCAGCGGTACCACGCTGTCGTCACCGAACGCGAAGCTGCAGTCGTAAATGCCCTCGGTGAATGCCGGCGCGCGCATGACCACCGCACCTTCTGCATTGACCACGCAGGAGCCACCGTCAAACACCAGCTCATCCTGCCCGCCTACCAGGTTCTGGTAAACGATCGGCAAACCGGTTTCACCGGCGCGTTCTTTCAGAACCCGTTCGCGCTGTTGCTGACGGCCCAGCTCATAAGGAGAACCGTTGATGGCAACGATCATCCGGGCACCGGCGCCGGCGGCCTGCCGGCACGGCTCCTGTTCCCAGATATCCTCACAGATTGCCACACCGACGGGAACGTTCCGGATCGTCACGACCACCGGCGAAGTACCCGCAGTGAAATAACGTTGCTCGTCGAACACGCTGTAGTTGGGCAGGCACTGCTTCCTGTAGACGGCCGTTTTCCCGCCATCGACAAAAATCGCAGCGGCATTGTAGATCCGGTCACCGTCGAATTCGGGGAAACCCACCAGCGCCGCAATACCCGCTGTTTCCGTACCGATCCTGTCCAGGGCGATATCGAGCTGCCGCCGGAAACCGGCGTGGAACAGCAGATCTTCCGGCGGATAACCGCTGATGGCCAGTTCGGGGAACACGACAAGATCCGCGCGGCCGCGTTGTCTGGCCAGCCGGATGGCCTCCACAATGCGATCGGTGTTGCCGGCGATGTCGCCGACAAACGCATTGATTTGCGCCAGGGCAATTCTGAGTTGACCAGCCAAGCAGTATTACTCCTGCAATAATCGGGTGATTACTCCGGTCATTGCCCGGCAAACGGCCGGTGTAATGACCGGAGTAATTACCCGGGCAGCTATCCTGACAATTGCTCCAGCATCGCACTGCCCAGCTCAGCGGGCGACCGGACGGTCCTGACGCCGGCCTCTTCCAAAGCTGCGTACTTGGCGGTTGCCGTACCTTCGCCGCCGGAAATGATCGCACCGGCATGCCCCATGCGTTTACCCGGAGGGGCGGTCACTCCCGCAATATAGGCAACCACCGGCTTGCTCATATGATCGCGAATATAGCGTGCCGCCGCTTCTTCATCGGTACCGCCGATTTCGCCGACCATGACCACGCCTTCGGTGGCATCGTCCTGCTCGAACAGTTCCAGGCAATCGATAAAGTTCATGCCGCGCACCGGGTCTCCGCCGATCCCGATACAGGTGGTCTGCCCGAGACCGTTGCAGGTAGTCTGGTAGACGGCCTCGTAGGTCAGCGTGCCCGAGCGGGAGATTACCCCCACTCTGCCGGGTTTGTGAATGAACCCGGGCATGATGCCGATCTTGCACTCACCCGGCGTGATGATCCCCGGGCAGTTCGGCCCGATCAGCCGGCAATCGTAGTCTTTCATCGCCGCTTTGACCTTGACCATATCGAGAACCGGCAGACCTTCCGTGATGCAGACGACCAATCGTATGCCGGCATCCGCAGCAGCGAGTATGGCATCCGCCGCGAACGGCGCAGGAACGAAAATCAGACTGACATCGGCCCCGGTTTCACCGACTGCATCGGTAACCGTATCGAAAACCGGCAGATCGAGATGGGTTTCACCGCCCCGGCCCGGCGTTACGCCGGCGACGATCTGTGTGCCGTAATCGAGACATTGCCGGGCATGAAACGATCCCTGCCGGCCGGTCAGCCCCTGGCAAATGATTCTGGAGTCCTTGTTGACGAGTATGCTCATTATGATGTGTTCCGTTCTGGTATCCGATGCGTATCAAACAGCCGCTGCTGCAACGACTTTATCCGCTGCGTCCGTCAAATCGTCCGCCGTGGTGATATCGAGGTGGCTGTCCGCCAGCAGTGCCCGGCCCTGTTCGACATTGGTGCCCTCGAGGCGCACCACGACCGGAACACTGACGTTGATTTCCCGCACCGCCTGGATAATGCCGTCCGCAATCACATCGCAGCGCACGATACCGCCGAATATGTTGACCAGAATCGCCTTCACCGCCGAGTTGGACAGGATCAGCTGGAAAGCCGCCGCAACCCTGTCTGCCGTCGCACCGCCGCCCACATCGAGAAAATTGGCCGGCTCCCCGCCATGCAGCTTGATCAGGTCCATCGTGGCCATCGCCAGGCCGGCACCGTTGACCATGCAGGCG
>JAJRXW010000139.1 GCA_024276095.1 Gammaproteobacteria bacterium | reverse complement strand
GGCGCCAGATCGATGCTCGAATACCCGAGCGCAAGATAAGTGGCAAAGCTCTCCGACAGCGGGATATCCACGGATGCCTGGAAGTTGCGGCCATTCTCCTGGTCGAACGAAGCATCGAGGGAAACGACTACCGGCCTTGCGGGTATTTCAGGCAACCAGTCGTCTTCTGCGGCCGGCGTGCGGCCCGGCAATACGATCAGGAACACAACAGCCCAGGCTGCCGGGATTACGGTTTTCCAGCACATGGGGGGATCATAGATGCCTTGCCGGCAACAAAAAAGCCTCCCGGATCAGGCAAGATCCGGGAGGCCATATTTTTTGCCGTCAGCTCAGGCTGACCGGCAGATTACTCAGGCTACGCGACGGCGCATCCAGCCCAGAAGGCCGAGTGCTGAACCGAACAGCCAGACGGCTGCGGGAACAGGTACTACCGTCGTAAAGTCGACCTGGTAGATCGAATTGTTGCCGGTCTGCGTCGTCAGCGTGAACGAGTTGTTGCCAATCATGCCTCCACCGGAGATTTCATAGCGAACGCCATCCAGCGACAGGATACCGATCAGGCTGCAAAGACCACCGGTACATGAATCAACGATGTCGTTGAAAGTGGCAAAATCAGGTGCATCCAGGTTGGGCGCATCGTCGTGCCGGAAAATCGCGGCATTACCGATTTCCGTAGCAGCAAAAGCATTCGAGCTGCCGATCGGGCCTTCCACGTCGACGGTGTTGTTAATACCGGTATTGTTGCCGGCCCTGATAAATGCAAGATCATTCGCTGCCGGAGCGCCGTTGCCGGGAATGACATCAATGACGGTGGTGCCGGCGATGGTCAGCTGCATTTGCGGCAGGAAGATTTCCAGGCTGTTGACCTGCAGAATCTCGCCGGTAATGCTGTCGTAATCCACATCCAGCGTACCGCTGCCTGTTCCGGTCGGCGTGATAACGATCGCGCGCCCGGCGGGCGTCGTGCCACCCCAGAAATTGCTGGCCGGGTTCAGCGGCCCATCGAAAGTGGCACTGTACAAATCAACTATGTTGGCAGTGTTAATGGTAAAAACACCATTCACCACCGCACCAAACGCCGACATGGAAAATGCGGATATTGCTGCCGCGACTCCCATTCGAATCATTAGTCTTTTAATCATGAAACTTCCTCCACAAAAGCCGCAGTCAGACGGCGCTAAAACTCGGGCCACGTACTGCCGGACCCACAGCTTGTTACTTATTATCAACCTGCCTGGTTACTTGTTCGTACAGGCTTCTTTTACCGGCTGATCATACTCCAACAGTGATCCATATCACAAGGTTACATAATACCGGGCCGGTGGCAGAAAACAATTCCATGTATTCCGGCTACATAGCATGAAATACCCGATTCATGCCTGTTTGACATAATACAGACCCACCAGATTGATCGCTGAAGGAGCCCGAAATTCGTCGCTCACCGGGCCCGACAAGCTGCTTTTGCGGTTTCCAGGCCCGAAATTACAGCGGTTTCCTGAACAGCAGCGTAAACCGGTCGGTATTGCCCGTCACCGTTTTTCGGCCCACCTCGTAACGCAGCTCATCGTCCGGTCGATAGTGCAGATCTGACGAATCGACCAGTTCGAATCCGGCGGCCTGAATCTCCTTGATCGCTGTGACAGGGTCCATCCGTCTCCAGTTCTCTCGCGTCTGGGGCTCGTTGTGCCGCCGGGTATGATCCATGACGCCGTACAGGCCACCGGGCTTCAATGCCGCGAATACCGCGTCGTCGATATTGGCCCGCGCCTCCGGGATAAAATTGTGGAGATTGCGGAATGTCAGGATCATATCGACATCGTCGATGCCCAGCGAAAACTCTCCGACGCTGAACAGACCGGGGATATCGCCGGCCGGGGCCAGCCGGGCATCGGTGGCCAGCGCCTTGACCTTGCCGAGACTCTCATACTCCTTGAGCATCGGCATCAGCCGCTGAGTGCCTATCGCGACATAGAATTCACCCTTGTCAGCCAGCACGGGGGCGAGAATCTTGGTATACCACCCGCCGCCCGGAACCAGCTCTACCACACGCATATCTTCTTTGAGACCAAAAAATTCCAGGGTCTGGCGTGGCTTGCGGTTGGCATCGCGCTTTTTCTCCGCGTCGCTGCGGATGCTGCTGTCCATCGCGGCCTTGATCTTCTCGCCCATCGGGCTCAGCGGCGGCCGGGCAAACTGTGCCTGGGCAACGGACAGGCAGAGGAAAAACAGCACCATGATCAAAATTCTACGCATTATTCCTGCTCCCCATGAAGTTCCTGTTAAGGCCCGCCAATGCCGTGCGGGCGGGACCAGTCGAATTATGCCGGGTTCCATCCACAAATGTGTCACAATCGTTGTGCCAGCAACGTTGTACTAATAAAACCGGATATACAAAAAAATGTTGCGCAATGCTGGAAATTCCCCTAGTATCTGTAGTGTTGCGATTTCGCTGAACTATTTTCCGGCTGCCCGGTCATACGAACCATGCAAACCAGCAAAGCCAGTTTCCCCGCCGCCAATGCCCTGCATTGCTGTTGTCTTCGACAACACAGGGGAAGGCCTTGCCTGAGTTACGGATTGATCTAGCGAACGAAACTCCAATGGAAATTCAGGGCCTTTCTGAGCAATCGGGAAGGCCTTTTTTTTATGCTTGCAAAAACACAACCAGATGATATTGCACTGCAGCTTCAACGGCTGGAGCCACTGATCGGGCACACACCGGTGTACCCGATCACCCGTGCCTACGATACGGGGAATGTGCAGATCCTCGCCAAACTGGAATGGATGCAACTGGGCGGCAGTGTCAAGGCACGCCCGGCTTTCAACATCGTCAAACAGGCCATGAATAACGGCAGTCTCGATGGCAGGCGAAGAATCCTCGACGCCTCCAGCGGCAATACAGCGATCGCATATGCGAGTATCGGTGCAGCCCTGGGCATCGGCGTCTCTGTCTGCCTGCCGGAGAATGCATCCGAGGAGCGCAAAATCCTGCTGCGTTCGCTGGGCGCGGAGATCATTCCCAGCTCTCGATTCGGTACCACGGACGAAGCCCAGGAACTGGCGGCCACGCTGCATGCGAAATACCCCGAGCGGTACTTCTACGCCGACCAGTATGGCAATGCGGCAAACTGGCAGGCCCACTACCACACCACGGCGGTCGAAATTTTCGACCGAACCGGCCTGGCCCTTACCCATTTTGTCGCCGGCCTCGGCACGACAGGCACCTTCGTAGGTACCGGTCGAAGGCTGAAAGAACTGAATCCCGAAATCAGGCTGGTGGCGCTGCAGCCGGACACCGCACTGCACGGCCTTGAGGGCTGGAAGCACCTGGAAACAGCGCGGGTACCGGGAATTTTCGATGCCACACTGGCCGACCATACAGACTTCATCGACAGCGCAGAGGCCTACCGGGTCATGCGGCGCGTGGCGGAGCGGGAAGGCCTGCTGATCAGCCCGTCGGCGGCGGCGAACCTGGCAGGCGCCGTACGGCTGGCCGAGACCCTGGAAGAAGGGGTCATCGTGACCGTATTTCCGGACAATGCGGACAAGTATGGTGAGGTTCTTGAGGCGGTGTTTTCATGAGCAGCCAAACCCTCGAAATCGATGCCGAAGCCTTCGCTGCCATGCGTGACCACGTCGAGCAGCATTACCCGCTGGAAGCCTGCGGCTTTTTTTATGGATCGGACGATTCCGTGCGCCGGATCAGTCTTGCCAGGCCGGTCAGCAATTCGAAACCCGGAGACCAGCGGCGTCGCTTCGAGATATCGGCGCAGGACTATATGCGCGCGGAACGTTACGCGCTGGAGAACGATCTGGACCTGCTGGGAATCTTCCACTCTCATCCGGATCATCCCGCAGCTCCTTCCGCGCACGATCTGGCGCAGGCGGTGCCGTTTTTTTCCTACATTATTCTTTCGGTCGCCAAAACCGGCGTCGCCGATTTCACCTCCTGGCGCCTGGATGCGCAGCGCCGGTTCCGGCAGGAAACATTTTCAGAAAACCCCGTTCAGTCCAACCAATAGAGGCACATCATGGCGAATATTATTATCCCGACCCCGTTGCGAAAGTTTACCAACAACCTGCCGACACTCGAGAGTGACGGCGAAACAGTTATCGAGGTCATCTCCGACCTGTCCGGCGCCTTTCCCGAACTGAAACCGCACCTGTTTGACGACCAGTGCGATATCAGAAAATTCATTCGTATCTTTGTGGGCGACGAGGACATCAAGGCACTGGACAACGAGGCTACGCCCGTGGATGAAAACTCGGTGGTCAGCATAGTCCCGGCAATTGCAGGAGGCGCCCGATGAGCCGGATTCACAACGGCGCCTTCGAAACGGCCGGGGAAGTCAGTTTCCGCAAGGAGGAACTGGAGCGCTACAGCCGTCACCTGATCATTCCCGAATTCAACATCGCCGGGCAGCGAAGGCTCAAGCAGTCACGGGTGCTGGTGGTTGGAACCGGAGGCCTGGGCAGCCCTATTCTCTCCTATCTGACCGCTGCCGGTGTCGGCACCATCGGGATTCTGGATTTCGATGTCGTCGATGAGTCGAATTTACAGCGACAGGTCCTGTTCACCGTAGACGATGTCGGCCGGCCGAAAGTCGAGGCCGCGAGAGAACGTCTGCACGCGCTGAATCCGAATATCCGGCTGATCGTTCACAACCGGCAACTGACTTCAGACAATGCGCTGGAAATTATCGATGACTACGACCTGGTGGTCGACGGCACCGATAACTTCCCGACCCGGTACCTGGTCAACGATGCCTGCGTCATTCTCGGCAAGCCAAACGTCTACGGCTCGATATTTCGCTTCGAGGGCCAGGTATCGGTATTCAACTATCGCTTCGAGGACGGCAGCTTCGGGCCAAATTACCGGGACCTGTTCCCCACGCCACCCCCTCCGGGACTGGTTCCGAGCTGCGCCGAGGGCGGAGTCATCGGTGTACTGCCCGGCATTATCGGCAGCCTGCAGGCCAACGAAGTCATCAAGGTGCTGAGCGATGTCGGGCAACCGCTGGCGGGCCGGCTGTTCCTGCTGGACGCACTGGGTTTTGAGACCCGAACGCTGAAAATTCACACCGACACCGATGCACCTCCGATCACCGAGCTGGTCGATTACGAACATTTCTGCGGCCTGGACCTGTCGAACGATGAGCCCGGGGTCAAGGAAATCTCGGTGAGCGAACTGGCCGAGCTTGGCGAATCGTCTGCGGATTATCAGCTCATCGATGTCAGGGAAGATTTCGAGTACGAGATCGCCAATCTCGGCGGCACACTGATACCGCTGGGTGAAATCGACAATGCCATACAGTCCATCTCGGCGGATAAGAAAGTCATCGTTTACTGCCGCAGCGGGGCCCGCAGCGCCAGAGCCATCTCATCCCTGGAATCGAAATATGGCTTCGAAAATCTGTACAACCTCAAAGGCGGTATCCTCGCCTGGGCAGAGGAAATCGACCCGACGATGGCAAGATACTGATCTGCAGATCGCGGGAAGGAAAACGGTATGCCGGCGCCCGGTCAGCCCAGCGCCTCGATGGCAGCCCGCTCCGCGTCCGGACTCAGCCAGCCTCTGGGTGAATTCCGGCGCTCCTGCGGAGCTGCCTGCCACCAGGCAAGCGTATCGCGGGCCGATTCGACCAGCGGCCGGTACGCGATGCCGGCCTGAATCGAAGCTGCATTGTCTAAGTGATATGACGCTCCCTGCGTCCCCAGCATCGGCAGCGATATTTTCATCTGGTCGAGCAGCGCATCGTCCGGCCAGTGAAAGCTCACCGGTGCAGCGGTCGCGGCGCGCAGGCCCCACATCAACCCCGCCCGGGAAACTCCGGAGGCAGGACCTGTTGCGGCCGGACCTGCTGCATTGAAAGTACCGCGCAGACTTTTTTCCGCCAGCGTAATCATCCACGGGCACAGATCGCGCACATCGATCCACTGTATTTCACGTTCTGCCCCACTGGGCGCCAGCACATCGCCGCCGCGGTTGATCCGCACCACCCAGTAGGTAAAGCGGTCCGACGAATCGCCCGGGCCAACTATGTAGGTCGGCCGGACAATGGTGCAGTCCTCTCCATAGATACTGCGAACGATCCGGTCACATTCGGCTTTCAGCGGTCCGTAGGTGCGATTGGTCACCGTCTCGACGGATGGATCATCGAGAACCGCCAGCGGTCCTGATTCCGTGAATACATCCGCGGCCTGAAAATCATAGACGGCAACCGTCGATGTATACAGATAAAGACCGACGCGCCCCTTGAGCAGGTTTGCAGAATCGCGGACATGGCGGGGCACATAGCCGGAATTGTCGATCACGACATCCCAGGTCCTGCTTCCGGACAGCGCCGCCAGGCCGTCACCCTCCCTGGTATCGCGATTCCCGACCAGCTCTTCTACGGCATCGCCATAGAGTCCCGCCTGCCGGCCGCGATTGAACAGCGTTAACTTGTGCCCGCGCGCGAGCGCGTATTCGACCTGGTGGGGCCCGATGAAACCGGTACCGCCCAGCATCAGGATTCGAAGCGGATGCTCAGTTGTGGGTATCGCGGCCGTGGCCTGCAAACCGACGGTGCCGGCTATGCCGGCTGCGATCTGAAGAAACTCCCGTCGTGTCGCCATGCTGCCCCCAGCCCTGTCGCCAGATCCGCCGATCTGAGCAAATCGCCAAACCCGGTGAGAATAACACGGAGCATCACACACCGGGGAGGCGAACGTGCCTGCTTCCGCTCCGGAACGAAAGCAGGCATGCCGGCATCAGTCGCGGCAAAGTTTGATATCGCCGCTCATGGTCGTTGCCCTGACCTCCGCGCTGCCGCCGGCCTCGGAAAACCGCAGCGTCGCACCCGGACCGTATTCCGGTTCCTCGGGCTCGGGACCAAAACAGTTGCTGATATCGCCGGATGTCGTCCGGAGATCGAACTCCCCGGCAATACCGCCATCGACAAGGATGCTGATATCGCCGCTGATGGCCTGAAGAAACAGCCCGGCACTGTCCCCGACGCTGCCGGCAATGCGAAGATCGCCGGATGTCGATGCCAGGCGCACTTCCTGAAGCATCGTCCCGGTAATCAGCACATCTCCGCTGACCGATTTCCCGTTTACCCTGCCGGTGACATCCCTGATGATTACATCGCCACTCACCGAGGCGAGAATCGATTCTGTCGTGCTGCCGGAACTTTTCACCATGACATCTCCGCTGACCGATTTCAGCTCCAGCTGCTCCCCCGCATCACTGACTTCGACATCACCGCTGACTGTTGCAATTCTCTGCCTTCCGGCGATATTGCTGACGTCTACATCGGCACTGACCGTGGTAATTTCCAGTCGGCTGGCCACGGGCGCCTTGACAACCAGGGCTGTTCCTTCCGAATCTTCGTTGCGCGGCAAAATCACGCGCACTGAAACGCGGCCATCATGCGATTCCACTGCAACGCGCTCCGCACCATCACCCAGCACTCCGGTCACCTGAACTTCGTTGCGGTCCCACCCCCGGACCGATACATTCCCGGCAACGTTGTCGATCGATAAAGCACCATCGGCGCTGGCCGGTACGGTCTGATCGATGGGCTCCCCTGACCAGGCGCGGGGAACTGCCAATACCGGCAACGCCAGGGCGACAACCGCCAGGGTGGAAAATGGAATGGAAAATATTGATTGCTTCATGTCGTCGACCTCTTTGCTGATGCAATAGTTGCCCAGGTGGCATTGTTCAGTAAGTCCGCTTCCTGCTCATAGGTAAACCGCCACAGCTCCAGCAGCTGCGGGTCGTTGGGATTTGTCCGCAATTTCTCTTCGATACCCTCCCGGGCCAGCCTGATAATCACGAGACCGCTGATAACCTCTGTCTGCACATCAGCCGGCAACAGGCTGACTACCAGCATTTCCGGCTCATCGAGCTGCCTGCTGGTCACCGGATCGCGCACTGTGGACGGTTGCGGACTCGTTCGGTACGACTGTTGCTTCCATCCGGTCTGCCTGGATTTTCACCGCCGATTGCTGCATCTCACCCGGTTAGATGCCGTCAATGCAGTTTTGGTTTAAATGTCCGGCTCAGGTCCCGGTGCCCGGGCCGGAATCAATCAGCCGGCATTGCCCGTGAATTATGACGGTTGCTGCACACTGACCGATGCTTCCAGACTGGTACTGCCGGAAAGAGAATTGGTCACCAGACAGCCCCGTTCCGATTTCTCCAGCAGTTTCCTGGCCCGATCTTCCCCGACATCCGGCGGAACGACCAGCGCTACCCGAACCAGAAAGTCCGTAAACCGGGTGATGCGATCCACCCGGTCGAGCGTACCTTCGACGGTACATGACAGACTGATCCACGACAGTTTCGACGCCTGTGCAACGGCACGGAATGTCAGGACAAAACAATCGGCAATCGATGCGACCAGCAGTGTTTCCGGGGACCAGCGATCGCCGGGGCCGTCAAACTCGGCGGGTGCCGCAGAGATGATTGATTCGAGACGCGGCTCGGTGAGCTCAATCTCTCCCTGGGGCTTACCGCTCGCGGTAACCGTGTAGTGATGCGGGAAAGCTTGCACGATGTTTCGCCCCTACTGCCGGACAGGCAAACCGGACTGCCGGAATACGCTACGCAAAAGCCGGAACAACCCGCTCACCGATCAGCTTCAGACCGGCCATGGGGTCGTCGAACAAGCGAATGGAAAGATCGGTGAGCCCGCCTTCCTTGAACTTCTGCAGCCGCTCGATTTCACGATCGATATCGCCATGGTCTCCCGCAGAGGATAACTCGTTGATCAGATGATTGACGATGGACTCCGGCACATTGTCGACCACACCGGTGCGGGTCCAAAATGCCTTGGCAAAGTCGAGCCAGTGATCGATAACCAGTTGCGCATCTTCTTCATTGAGAAAATGGTGCAGGGAATAGGGCGGCAACAAAGAACCCCGGAAAACCAGCTCCCGCCGCGCCTCGTAGAAAGATGCCTCCCGGTCCTCTTTAATATGCCAGGCCCAGAAGTTGGTGATGCGAAAATCCTCGGCAGGCGTTGCCCGCTTTGCGAGCCCGGTCTGAATATTTTCCATGGCCTCGCCAAGCATCGGCAAGGCGACATCGCTCATATGAATTCCGTCTGCCACCCGGGCTCCCATGCGCAGCATCTGCGGTTCGGTTGAACACGCGTATACCGTCGGCGGTGCCGCCTTGACCCAGTCAAAGCGGTACGGACGCACTATCTGATACAACTCACCCTCATAGGGCTCGGGAAACTGGCCCGTCGCGGCGGTTTTCACGATCTCTATCGCCTCTCTGACACCCCGAACGACCCGCCTTTTCTTGGGGTCCATCTCGTAACCGATGGCCTTGAGCACACCCCCGCCGCCACTGATGCCGACCATTGCCCGCCCCTGGCTGATTTCGTTCAGCGTCAGCACCGAGGTGGCGATTTTCAGCGGATGCATTTCGTAAGGGCTGACCGCCAGCGGCCCGAGAAGAATCTTCTTTGTCGCCAGGGCTGCCGGAACCAGGCTGATAAAGCCATCCCATTGCTGCGCGTAATTCGACGACCAAAGCGCTCTGATACCGTAGCCTTCGGCGACCACAGCCAGCTCGGCCAGCTCGTCAGGTGTGAAATTCGGTTCAATAATGATTTCAATATTCATCGGCAAGAAAATCCTGCGGGTTTGGCAATCGGGTGGGTGATGCTACCTCAGATGACACGGGTTTGTTACAGAAACACGAACACAATCGTGCCCGCTACAACGAACCGATATAGCACGAAGGGTGTAAATCCAATCCTGTTTACTATCCCCAGAAAAAAGCGGATACACACATATCCGGTGACGGCAGAAACCGCGACGCCCACTCCGAGCGCCGCCACATCTACCGACCCGGGTTCGCTGATCAGCTTGAGCCCCTCGTAGCCGCCGGCCATCGTGATCGCCGGCACCGAAAGCAGGAACGAAAAACGGGCTGCGGCTGTCCGGCTCAGGCCAAGCATCAGTCCTGCCGTCATGGTGATGCCCGACCGGGACGTTCCCGGTACCAGCGCCAGCGCCTGGGCGCATCCAATGACCATCAGGTCACGCCAGCGCAGATCGCGGGCAGCATGCCGGTGGTGACTGAGCCGGTCGGCCACCCACAGCAACGCACCGAAAAATGACAGTGTGACGGCCACCACCATGGGACTGCGAAAATTCGTGGAGATAAAATCGTTAAAAAGCAGTCCCACAATACCCACGGGAATACTGCCGATAATCAGCGCCCAGGCAAGACGCGCATCCGCATCCACACGCCGTGTGCGCAGGGATCGAAACCATGCAACGGTCATGCGCTGAAGATCATCCCGAAAATAAAGAACCACCGCCAGCAGGGTACCCACATGAACAGCAACATCGAAGGCAATCCCCTGATCCGGCCAATGCGCGAAATGCGGCACCAGAATCAGGTGGCCCGAGCTGGAGACCGGCCAGAACTCGGTAAGGCCCTGGATGACAGCCAGAACAACGGCCTGAAAATAACTCATTGTTGGATTTTCCCTTAATCCTTATTATGGTGCCGGTGTACAGTTTCTTTTGACCAGACTAATAACTTAAGAAACTGTACACCGGCACCACAGTCGCTACACCGGCACCAAAGGCCCTGAAGCGGGGCACTATATAGCATATGAGTTCTATCATGTGTGCACTACGCCCGATGGTGACCGCTACAAGGTGCCGGACCAGTGCGAATACAGTTCCTGATCGGAGAGAATCGGTAGCAAGGCCTCGGCCAGAATATTAACCCACTTTTCAGCACCGGCATCGGTATCTATAAGATCCTGGC
>JAJRXW010000138.1 GCA_024276095.1 Gammaproteobacteria bacterium | reverse complement strand
GCCGAGAATGCCGATCACGAAGTAATAGATGGCCGTCGTCAGGGCGCGCATCTGGTTGGGAACGATCATCATCAACGCGGCCGCGCCGGTGGCCGAGGGCATGGCGGCACCGAGTGTGGCCGGAAAGAGCAACACAACGGCCAGCTCCGGAGTAGGCATCAACGGTGCAGCAATAGAAAAAACAATCAGGATGACTGCGCCGAGCAGGGTGGCGCGCATATGACCGTCGCGATGGCCCCTGCGGTAGAGCCAGTCTCCGAGCCAGCCGCCCAGCGCCACGCCGGCCGGTCCTGAAATCAGAACTGCAATACCATAAGCCTTGCTGATCTGGGGGATGGTCCAGCCCCAGGTACGCACAAACATCGTCGGTATCCAGAACATGTAGGCATAGCCGATGATGGTGACGACCGACATGCCCAGAAACAGCGTACCGTAGGTGCGCCGTCGTTCGAACAGAAAACCGATGACCTGCTTCATCGGGATGTTTTTCCCGGCAGTGTCCCCCTGCATCTGGATCTTGTCCTGGCGTACCGGCTCGGTGATCGTGGCCATCAACGCTGCGATGATCAGGCCCGGCAGGCCGACCCAGATCAGCACGGTTTGCCAGGCTGCCAGTTCGCCAACGACAGGCAGCGTGACGGGTGGCGCGCTGGATACGTAGCCGATGACCTGCCCGCCTACCAGCAGTGCGATGCCACCGCCAAGGGAAATCCCCATACTGTAGAAAGCTACTGCTTTACCCCGTCGCTCGCGGGGGAAATAGTCGCTGATCATCGACAATGCTGCCGGGTTCAGCGTGGCTTCACCGACGCCTACGCCGATGCGGGCGATAAAAAGCTGCACAAAGTTTTTTGCCAGCCCGCAAGCTGCCGTCATCAGGCACCAGACGGTGATACCGATGGCAATCATGCCACGGCGACTGCGCCGGTCCGCCATGCGGCCCAGCGGGATCGCCAGGACTGTATAGAAAATAGCAAACGCCAGACCCAGCAGCAGGCTCATCTGGGTATCGGAGATGCCCAGGTCGTGCTTGATGGGCTGTACCAGCAGCGCCAGTATCTGCCGATCGAGAAACGAAACAGCGTAGGCGACCGTCAGGACCACCACGACGTACCAGCCATAGGCCGGCGCCGGGTAGGACGAGGAGCTTACTGCAGGTCTAGAATCGATACTCGACACCCAGTGAAACCGCCCAAAGGCTTGCCTGTTCGGCGTCGTACCAGTCGATTTCGGTCCGGACCCCGAGTTGATCGCTGACATGGATCGCCATACCGGCGCCGACGGCAAGGCCGCTGTCAGATCCGGTCTGGGTGGTAATACCTTCCTGGGCGACTTCGATGTCAAAGTCGAAATAGCCTGCTTTCACGAACAGGTCGAAATCTTCTCCCCCCAGCGGAATATAGCCGATCGCATGCAGCGTGAGGCCCTTGAATGACTGATCGGTGTTCCCGCCGGGATCGTTCGGCGTGAGATCCTGGGAGAAATCGGTGCTGGTGTAATAAGCGCCTTCGATACCGAACCAGTTGTTGAACTTGTACTGTGCGTTGAACTTGAAGCCGACGGCACTGTCGCTGATCAGGCCATCGTCACGTTCGAAATCGCCAAAGGACGTGCTGGCGCCAATACGCCACTGGGAGGCCTCGTCATCGGCCTGCACCGAAAAAGCAACGAGCAAAAGGACCGCTGCAATTGCAGTTCGTTTCATAGTTGAGCCTCCTTAGCCAGCCCACGAATTGATAGTCCTGTTGGATGACCGCGTGCCGCGGGAGGACTCTATAATTGTTTATAATCAGGAGAAGTATACGGGCACAGGGGTTTCGGTCAACCGTCCCTGCCTTTTGCATGTCTATATAGTATATTCGACTGCTCTATGGACAGGCCACGGGACAGATTCGCACAACAGACCGAAGGAAAACCAGACCCAGTGACAGTGCAACACCAGCCCCGGATTAGGCATTTTGATCCTACTTTCGATGTATTCGTGGCACAGGATTCTAAACCGGCGGCACTCGAATCGGTCGATTTGGCAGCGCTTAGTGCTTTGCAGCGCTCCTTGCTGGTCATCGATGGCACGGTCACCCAGTTTCTCGAAGCCTATCTGCTCGAACCGGTGCGGGTCACGCGACTGGAACAAAGCGGCAGGATCCTCGATCAGGACGACCCGTGGCTGCAAACGCCGGCCGGCTCGCAGCTGGTCGATCGAAGCGTGGTGTTGTCTGGCCGGCAGAGCGGGCAATTGCTGGCCTATGCAGAATCGGCAATCGTCACCAGCCGTTTATCGTCCGCCATGCGTGCCGCACTCGATACACAAGCGGGCGGGCTGGGCCGGATCCTGGTCGCCAGCAGCCTGGAGACCCGGCGCGAAGCGCTCTGGTACGGTATCGAGCGTCCGGCGCGCCTGCATGCAGAGGCTGCAAAGCGATTCGGCGGGGCCTGCCTGTTGCGAACCTACAGAATCATGGCGGCGGGCAAGCCGCTGATGATCATTACGGAACGGTTTCCGCTGGATGTGACTCTGTGATTTGCAACAGCGCCGGGGCTGGTCATAAAGTGCAGAATCGGAGTATGCTTCAGAGCACTGCCTTATGTTAAGTGATCTCAAGAACATCTTTACCAATGTCCTGTCCCAGGAGCAGCTGATCGGGATGGTCGCGGTCGTTGCACTGATCGCAGGCTGGGTGATCGCCAGGATCGGCAGCAAGAGCAAGAGCAGCAACCCGGACGCAAATATTGAATTGCATCGGCAAATTCGGGCTCTCGAAGCGGATTTGCGTGTTGCGCAAAAAAGCATGCAGGATGCCAGCGAAAGGCTGAATTCCGAACAGAAGGAACTGGAGGAGGCCAGGGCAAGTTTGTTTGAAACTCAGTCCTGGCTGAAGAAAAAAGAGGAGGAGGTCGTCCATGTAAAGGATGATCTTCGCAATGAATGCTCCAAGACCAAGAAGCTTCGGCGTGAGCTGACCAACAGGGCGGAGACATCCATTCGCGCGGAGGCACAGCTCAAGCAGGCCGAGACGGAATTGAGTATTGCACAGGTCGGCTCGGAGGCCGTGGTGGACGAAGTGCGTCGCCTCGAAGCCGAACGTAAAGAACTGACAGGCAAACTCAGGGCGCTGGAGGAAAACCTGCTGGATCCGGACGAGCTGCTTGGCAGTAAATCCTGACGGGAATTAACTTGTGAAACTTGGATTGCTTGCCGGTTACTCGCCGGCCAAACTGGATTTGCCGATGGAGCAAATTCTTGCGGCGGAACAGCTGGGCTATGACTCGGTCTGGACATCCGAGGCTTACGGTTCGGATGCCGTATCGCCGGCTGCCTGGATCCTGGCCCGCACATCGAAAATCAAAGTCGGTACCGCCATTATGCAGATGCCGGCACGTACGCCGACTTCCACTGCAATGACCGCGATGACACTGTCGGCACTGTCGGGCAATCGTTTCCTGCTCGGTCTGGGGCCGTCCGGTCCCGGCGTTGTCGAGGGCTGGTACGGAGTGCCGTATGGCCGGCCGATGACGCGCACCCGGGAGTATATCGACATCATTCGTCAGGTGCTGGCCCGCGAAGCACCGCTGGAGCATCGTGGCTACCACTACCAGATTCCCTATACCGGTGAAGATGCAACCGGCCTCGGGCGTCCGATGAAAAGCATTTTGCATGGTGACCCTGAACTTAAAATATATACGGCGGCGATTACTCCGGCCGGTTTGCGCTGCAGTGCAGAACTGGCGGACGGGGTGTTTCCTATCTGGATGAATCCGGAGCGTTTCGATCTTCTCTCGGGGCCGCTCGAAGAGGGCTTTGCCAAAGCAGGCGGCAACAAGAGTCTGTCGAACTTCGATGTCGCGCCTTTTGTGCAGATTTCGATCGGCGACGATCTGGACCGGTGCCGGTTGCCGGTCAAGGCGCATATGGCGCTGTACATCGGCGGCATGGGGCCGAAAAGCAAGAACTTCTATAACGACTATGCGCGGCGCATGGGTTATGAAGAGGCTGCGGAGAAAATCCAGGCGCTTTACCTGGCAGGGGAGAAGAAGCAGGCTACCCTGATGGTTCCGGATCAGCTGGTCGACGATTGCGCGCTGATCGGGCCGCCGGAGCGAATCCGGGCCCGGCTGGCGGCGTGGAAAGAGGCCGGCAGCAACGGGCAGGTCGGCTCGCTGGTGATCGCCGGCGCGACAACAGAAGCTTTGCGGCTGCTTGCCGAAGAGCTTTTATAATACCCGTGTCATCCATCGAGTTCGGAGTACCCATCCCCCAGGTATTTCTCGGCGGCAGGGCCGATATGGCGCTGGTCAAAGCGTCGCTGCAAAGAGCGGAGGAACTGGGGTTCGACAGCGTCTGGGTGCAGGACCAGGTGGTCGGCGATGTGCCGCTGCTCGAGTCGGTCAGCCTGATGTGTTATGCCGCGGCCGTGACCAAGCGCGTCAGGCTTGGTGTTTCAGTGATTGTTTTCCCGACCCGCAATGCCGTGCAACTGGCGAAGAACATCAGCACACTCGATCTGATGAGCAACGGCCGGGTGATACTCGGCATCGGGCTCGGACCGCTGACGGTCAAACGTTTCTACCGTAATTTCGGTGTCGAGTCGGAGCAGTCGCTGCGGCGTTTCAACGAAGGTCTGCGGGTCATGAAAAGTCTCTGGACGCAATCGTCCACGGACATCGACGGCGAGTTTTACCAGTTGCAACATGCGGGCATGGAGCCCAAGCCGATACAAAAACCTCATCCGCCGGTGTGGTTCGGTGGTCAGCATCCGGATGCCCTGCGCCGTGCTGTTCGGTTTGCGGATGGCTATATGTGTGCAGGGCCTACGACCAATGTCGATTTCGGCAGGCATGTCGCATCACTGCGACGTTTCCTGGATGAGGAAGGCCGGGGCCCGGCAAGTTTCCCCATCTCCAAACGGGTTTATCTCGCCGTGGATTCGAATGAGCGTCGTGCCAAAGAAGGCCTTGACCGGTTTTTCCAGGCACGTTACCCGTGGATGATTGAAAGAAATCCGAATTTCGTTGCCGATATCTGTGTCTGGGGCAGCCCGCAACGCGTTGTCGATGGCCTGGCCCGGGTGGTCGAAAACGGTGCGGAAATGATCGTGCTCAATCCATTGTGGGATTTCATCGAGCAGATGGAAGTACTGGCCGAATCGGTGGTGCCCGAATTTACCGGGTAGCCCACAGCCGGGCATGCCGGTTGTGCGCCGGTGCCAGGGGTTTGGCGCGGTAGGACTTTGCTATCGTGTCCTGGGCGGGCGCAGTATAGAGTGTACTGCGGTGGCAGGGTTTACGGTCGCAATCCGCGATGAGCCGGTCCATTTTTTCCGGCGTCAGTTCCTGGCCGTGATCGGCGCCCGCGGCACGGGAGATCGATTCGTTCATCAGCGTTCCGCCCAGGTCGTTCGCGCCCGCACGAAGACAGGCGCCGGCGCCGGCTGCGCCGAGTTTCACCCATGAAGTCTGAATATTCCTGATCACCGGGTTGAGTGCCAGTCGGGCGACGGCGTGCATCAACAGCGTTTCGCGCCAGGTCGGCCCCAGTCGCGCCCGGCCGCGGCGAAACAGCGGTGCCTCCATGTGCACGAACGGCAGCGGCACGAATTCGGTGAATCCGCCGGTTTCCGTCTGCAGGTCCCGCAGTGCGAGCAGGTGCCGGGCCCAGTGGACGGGGGACTCCATGTGGCCGAACATGATGGTCGACGTCGTGGGAATGCCCAGCGTGTGCGCAGTGCGCATGATGTCCAGCCATTCCTGCGTCGTGACCTTGTCGGCGCACAGCGTCTGGCGTATTTCATCGTCGAGAATTTCAGCGGCGGTACCGGGCAGGCTGCCGAGTCCGGCTGCCTTGAGTTCCGTCAGGAAAGCCTTGGTATCGAGCCCGAGTGACTGTGCGCCATGACTGACCTCCAGAGGCGAGAAGGCATGGATATGAATCCCGGGAGCGGCTTCTTTCACCGCATGGCATATGTCCAGGTAGGTCTGGCCGGTGTATGCAGGATGGATGCCGCCCTGCAGGCACACCTCGGTTGCGCCGCGCTGCCACGCCTCTTTTGACCGCCTGCCGATTTCTTCCATGTCCAGAACGAAGGGCGTACCACGCAGGTTCTCGCTGGTTTTTCCTTTCGAGAATGCGCAGAACTGGCACTTGTAGCCGCATACATTGGTGTAGTTGATATTGCGGTTGACGACATAGGCGACCGTATCGCCACAGACATCGGCGCGAACTTCATCCGCGGTATTGCAGATCGTTTCGAAATCCGGGCCCCTGGCATGAAACAGCTGCTCGAGCTGCTGTTCGCTGAGGCGCTCGCCCGCTTTGGCCTGCTGCAGACTTTCCGTCAGCCGCCCGTCGCGCAGCGTCACGGATGCCGGGGTAATGCCGAAAGGCGGCCGCGAGCGTGTACCGGCTGACCAGCTGTCGCAGCGGGCGAACCCGCCGGCATCGGAGTGCCTGTACAGTTGCGGCACCAGCGCATCGTCTACCCAGTGTTGCGCATCGCGGACGAACTCCGGGTACAGCGTCAGCCGCTGTACCAGTGTCTTGCCGGCCAGGGCAGTTTGCGTGGCCAGCTTGTCGAGCTGCGGCCACGGGGATTCGGGATTGACGTGATCGGGCGTGACCGGAGAGACTCCCCCCCAGTCGTTGATTCCTGCATCGACCAGTTCACTCAGCCGGCCGGCGTTCAGGTTGGGAGGCGCCTGAATGTTCATGTCCGGGCCGAAAATGTGCCTGGCCATCGCGATGGTCCACAGCAGTTCCTCGAAAGCCGGTTCGGGGACGGCATGCATGACTGTGCCGGGCTTGGGCACGAAGTTCTGGACGATGATTTCCTGAATGTGACCGAATTCGATGTGCAGCTCCCGCAACGCGATCAGGCTGTCGATGCGGTCGAAGCGGGTTTCACCGATACCGATCAATATGCCCGAAGTCAGGGGCACTTTTGCGCTGCCGGCAGCGCGGATCGACTGCAGCCGGACCTCGGGATCTTTATCGGGCGATCCGAAATGGGCTCCGCCGCGTTTGAGCAGTGCCGGTGAGGTCGATTCCAGCATGATGCCCATCGAGGGTGCGACTGTCCGCAGGTTTTTATAGTCCTCGATTCCGAGCACACCCGGATTCAAATGCGGCAGCAGCCCGGTTTCGTCGAAGACCCGTTGCGCGACATGTTTCAGATAGCCGATGGTTGATTCATGTCCCAGGGCCGCGAGCGCTTCGCGAGCGGCACGGTAACGCAGTTCCGGTTTGTCCCCCAGCGTAAACAGTGCTTCCCGGCAACCGACGGCCTTACCGGCACGGGCGATTTCCAGTACCTGGTCCGGCGACAGGAAAATCTGATCCAGCTGGCGGGGCGTCTTGGCATAGGTGCAGTAGTGGCAGACATCCCGGCACAGTTCGGTCAGCGGGATAAAGACCTTTCGGGAATAGGACACGGTTGCGCCCTTGCCCTGGTCGCGAATCGCGGCGGCCTCGCGCATCAACGCGGCTACGGAGCTCGATTGGCCGAGTTCCACGGCATCTTCCCGGCTCAGCGCTGCGGTGGTTGGATGTCTCATGCCATTGCTGCCGGGCGTGTCTCTTCGAGGCGTCCGGCAATACCGGAATCCCGGAGGTAGTTCCAGGTATGCCCGGGTACCGGATGAGTGCAGAACTGCCGCAGATCGTCCGGCGTATCGATATCGAGGGCGGCGGCGGGCAGCCTGATCTGGGTTGCGTCGATGCCCAGTCTTGCCGCTGTTTCCATATGCCGGCGTGCGCTGTCCTGTCCAAACTGGAACGGCAGGGTGTCAGGCGGGTCGATAATAAGCGCGTTGGTGCCGCCGTCCCTGCCTGCCGGACAAATGACCATATCTGCGCAGTAGCCGTTCAGCAATGCCGAGATGTCGGTATTTTTGATCGAGGGCAGGTCGCCGTGGATGATGAGCAGCCGTTCGACACCTTCCGCGGCAAGTATGGCGGCAGCCGTGTCGAGTCCTTTGCACAAACCGGCGCCCGGCGCTTCGTTCAGCACCCGGCAGCCGAATTCCCGGGCAATTTCCGCCATGCGGGCATCGTTGCCGAACAGGACCACCTGGTCGATCCCGGCGGTACTGCACAAGGCTGTGAGCACATCCCGCAGCATGCATTCCGCCAAAGCCGCGCACTCCGATGCCTGCAACAACGGAGCGAGCCGCGTCTTGGCCCCGGAGAGACCTTTAAACGGTATCAGTGCGCAAATTTCCGTCATCGTTTTCTCATGGAAGCGGCAAATTCGATTGTAAACCGGGCCAGCCGGGTTTTGTCGCCGATGGATTGCATGATGGTTTGTGTAGTGGCTACTGCCATGTCCATTGCCTGAATTTCGGCAGCCAGGTTTTCGTCAACGGTATCCAGTATGAAGCCATCCAGCAGTTCTTGGTAGTGCCGGGCCACGCCGGCAGCCGATGGTTGGTCACCGAGTTCCAGCATGATTTTCGCCGTGGGCCCCTTCAGCGCCCTGCCGCCGACAATCGGCGAGACGGCCAGCACCGGGGCCGGACTGGCCTGAATGGCCCGCCTGATCGCGGGGATCGCCAGAACCGGGTCGATGCTCAGGTAGGGGTTCGATGGTGCCAGCACGATGGCCTCGAGCTGCGGGTCGGCAAGTACTTCGGTGACCTGCGCCGTGGTGCGGGCCGTTGGTGCGCCGGAATAATCGAACCCGGTGACGACGGGCCTGGTTTGCCGACGGACAAAATAGGTCTGAAAATCGAGCTTGCCCTGGTCCGTGTGGATGATCGTCCTGACCTGTTCGTCGGTCATCGGCAGGATCGGCAACCCGATACCGAACCGCCGGCAGAGATCTGCGGTAATCGCCGAAAGCGTTTCTCCGGCGCCAAGCCGCCGGGTGCGCTCGACATGCGTAGCGAGGTCGCGATCGCCCAACCGGAACCAGGTCTCGCCACCGAGGGCCTCGAGCGCCGCCATGAACTGCCAGGATTCGTTTTTTCGTCCCCAGCCGGTTTCCGGGTTGACCTCGTTCGATAATGTGTACATCAATGTGTCGAGATCGGGAGAAATGCGCAGGCCAAGATGCACAAAGTCATCGCCGGTGTTGGCAATCACCGCGAGTTCCTGCGGCGCCAGCACCTCGCTCATGCCGAGCACCAGTTTTGCGCCGCCAACGCCTCCGGACAATACGGCAATCATCGGAACAGGTCGTCAGCTGCGGGACGCAACAGACACTCGGCGGTCTGACCGGAAGTACCTGCGGCCAGGCCCCTGATGACCACTACAGGAGTTGCTTCGGCACCTTCGCCGATGAGGAGGTTGGCCGCACTGGCAATACAGTCTCCGGTTGCGGTTTCACTGACCATCAGCGTTCGACCGAACAGGTCCCGGTTGCCGCGCAGGTCTTCCAGCAGGTTCACCCCGGAGCAGCCGATGGCGATACCGGTGGT
>JAJRXW010000012.1 GCA_024276095.1 Gammaproteobacteria bacterium | reverse complement strand
TGGCCGGCGCCCGAGCCGGAACTTTGGCCAGAATGCTGGCCGTTGTCAGTGACTTCATTTGACATAGAGGGTCACCTTTCTGGTAGTCGGCAGGGGTCTTACTGTATCCGAGTTTTCTTGATTAGCAAAATCTAATACGATCAGATACTCATCCGGAACGCAAATCATGACGAAAATGACCGGCACCAGACTCGACCAGAATCCTGCACCAGCCAATGCGCCGGGGCGGAAAAGTCCGCGAAATCCGGTGGCCTCCGAAACGGCCCGGCCCGCTGTTTTCGTTGGCAGCGAAATCTATCGCCAGGCTTCTTTTGGGCGCAATCACCCGCTGGCAATCCCCCGAATCGCAACCGTCATGGATTTGTGCGACAGCCTCGGCTGGTTTGACGGGAACGTATTTCAGCACAGTTCGCAGGCCGATCCGGAAACGCTTGCGATGTTTCATGATCCCGATTACATAGAAGCGCTACGGTCGGCAGACAACAGCGGATGCGTTTCCCGGTCAATGCGCAAACAGTACCGGATCGGCACCATGGAAAACCCGCTGTTCCCCGGCGTATTCCAAAGAGCGGCAACGGCAGTGGGCGGATCCATCCTGGCAGCCGAATGCTCGCTGTCGGGCAAGATTGCCTTTCACCCATCGGGCGGAACCCATCACGGACGACCCGGCCGGGCCAGCGGGTTCTGCTATTTCAACGATCCTGTATTCGCCATCCTGACACTGCTGGACCAGGGCATGGACCGGGTGCTGTATGTCGATCTCGACGCCCATCACGGCGACGCCGTGCAGGATGCATTCGCAGCAGAGGCCCGGGTATTCACGATATCCATACATGAACAGGGACGCTGGCCCTATTCGGGGGCCGTTGATGACAGGGCGCAGGGAGCGGCCAGAAACCTGCCGGTACCCAAAGGTTTCAACGATACGGAACTGGCATTCGTCATCGACGAGGCAGTACTGCCGCTTGCGCAACGCTTTGCAGCAAAAGCGCTGGTGATCACCTGTGGTGCAGATGCCCTGCATGACGATCCCTTGTCCGGCCTGTCTCTGAGCAACGGCGCGCTGTGGACAGCCGTGGAAAAGCTGACCCAGGCGAGTGACTACAGCGTGGTACTGGGCGGCGGTGGTTACAATCCGTGGTCGGTTGCGCGCTGCTGGAGCGGTCTTTGGGCCCGGCTGGTCGGGCAGAAAATTCCGGACCGCCTGTCCGGGCAATCGCAGCAAATTCTGAACACGCTTGAATGCGACCTGGTGGACGACGATGAGCGATGCGATGAATGGCTGACGTCCATTACCGACCGGCCGCGGGCCGGCACATTGAGGAAGCAAGTATGCCAAACTGTCGCATCGGTACTGACAAACTGAAACCTTCAGGCAAACTGAAACCTTCGGGCAAACTGAAACCCTCGGAGAAATCCATGAGCTGGCTGAACTCTGTACAAACCATTGAAGAACTCGAAGATGCCGAACTCGACGCTCAGCTGGTCGATGAACTGGAACAATCGGCAGCCGCTGGAACGGCAGCCCCGATTCGTTTTTCGACACCGACGTTCAGGGAATACCAAAGCACCGAATTGACCGGCTGCGGAAAAAACAGCTTCCCGGCTTTCTCGGTAACAGCGGGGGCCTGTGCGTTGATGTGCGACCACTGCGAAGCGAAGATCCTGGAGCCGATGATCCCGGCGACAACGCCGGAAATGCTGGACAGGAAAGTCAGGCAGCTCATTGTGTCACAGGGCCTCCAGGGGTTCTTGCTGTCCGGGGGATCAAACCGGCGCAACGAAATTCGCTACCCGCGATTCTATCCGGTGATCGAAAAGCTCAAACACGATTTCCCCGACCTCAGGGTCGCCATTCACAGCGGCCTGACCGATGAAGCCGGCGCCCTTGCGATGGAGGCCGCAGGTGTCGATACGGCAATGATGGATGTGATCGGCGCACAGGAAACGATTCGTGATGTTTATCATCTTGACCGGCCGGTCGCGGATTTTGAGGCCACGCTGGCTGCACTGTGCGCAACCGGGATGGAGGTCACACCGCATATCGTGATCGGGCTGCACTACGGGCGTATCGCCGGTGAAGCCAACGCCCTGGATATCGTTGCCAGGCATGCAGCCCGGGCCCTGGTGCTGGTCGTGATCATGCCGTTCTATGCGCGGGCCGGAACATTTGCAACCCCCGATACATCCGATGTCGGTCGCATCTTTGCCACCGCACGGCATCGCTTGCCGGACCGCCAGGTACTGCTGGGATGCGCCCGCCCGCCGGGTATGCACAAGCGCGTTACCGATGCCTATGCCGTCATGGCAGGGCTGGACGGTATCGCTTTTCCGGCCGACGGCGCTGTAGCGGTGGCCAAAGCGATCGGCCGGCCTTTTCACCAGGAACACGCCTGCTGCGCGATCAGGCTGGGCGGCAAATTACCGGGCAGGCTTGCATCGACATGCGCCGCATGAGGCCATGGCCCGCCATCCCGGTGCGCTTCGAATTCTGCCAACGAGGGAATCCCGATCTATGAGTTGCGTCAAACAAAAATCTGCGGCACTGCCCCGCAGGACCGACAGCCAGGCAGATTTCAATGCCTATGAAACCATGGAGCCCAGAATGCCGGAGGCAACCCCGGGCGAGCTGAAAAACGGCAAACGGGTAAAAACAAACGATGTTGCACCACGGGGACTCTACCGGCCCAATGACAATTTCATCACGCCGAATATGACATCGCCTGAATACGTCCAGATTTCAACAGCCGCAGCAATTACCCTCGGCATCATGAATGGAAAAATGTATCGCTGCGCCTGCACGCGCTGCCTGAACCTGCTGTTGACCTACCCGGAAGGCTGCCGCGCCAACTGCGCATATTGCGGCCTGGCACGACACCGGGAGGCAGAACGCGATTTTGCCGACCGCAATTTTATCCGCGTGGACTGGCCGGCGGTACCGATGGACGAAATCATCGACACGGTTGCCGGTGATATCGACAACAGTCCGTTTCACCGCATGTGTATTTCCATGATCACGCACCCGCGCTCCGATGACGACACGGTCGCCGTGCTGAAGAAGTGGACAAGCCGTATCGACCCGGACGCAATTCCGGTTTCCATTCTCTCCAACCCGACGACGATGAAACGCCAGGACGTTCGAAATCTGCGCGATCTTGGCGCCGATATTTTCACGGTCGCCCTGGATGCCGCTACACCGGAGCTTTTCGACCGTACACGCGGCAAAGGCGTGCAGTCGCCTCACAAGTGGAAGAAGTACTGGGAAGTTCTTGACGACGCACGCGACATATTCGGACCGAAAAAATTCGGCGCCCATATCATCGTTGGCATGGGCGAGACGGAATATGAGGTATTGCAGCTCGTACAGCGGCTCGTTGACATGGGCGGCCACAGCCATATGTTCTGTTTCTTTCCCGAGCAGGGCTCACTGATGGACCACCTTCCGGCCACGCCGCGGGACCAGTGGCGGCGCGTACAACTGGCGCGCTATCTCATCGACTACCGGGGCGTGCGGACCGACCAGATGTCTTTCGATGAGCACGGCAGGGTATCGGATTTCGGAATTTCCGCGCCGGAACTCGACCGGATCATCGATGCAGGCATTGCCTTTCGTACCTCAGGATGCCCGGGCAAGTTCCAGGATGACATCTCTGCATGTGACCGGCCCTATGGCGATTCGCCGCCCAGCAATATCGCCAGCTTCCCGTTTCAACCCAACAAAAAGGACCTCGGGAAAATTCGCCGCCAGCTGAACCGCCAGCAGACGAACGATACGAGCCTGTAGACCGATGGGAGCTGTTTTTCGCGTAATCGATACCGGCATTCGCGAAGGCCGGGCGAATATTGCCTTCGACCAGGCGATGATCGACGCCCACCAGGAACAACTCATCCCGGATACGATTCGCTTCCTGCAGTTCCCCCCGACCGCCTTGATCGGACGTCATCAGGCCCTGAGCCGCGAGCTGAATCTTCC
>JAJRXW010000137.1 GCA_024276095.1 Gammaproteobacteria bacterium | reverse complement strand
GTCGACTCGGCGCGCGCCGGGCGGTCAAAACCGACGGCGAAAAAACTGTAAACGGACTTGATGTCGAGATCTTCCTGGTTGGCAAACAGGAACTCTTCTACCTGGTTTACCGACTTTTCGAGGCGCTCCAGCGGATACTGGCCTTCGACATGGTAATCCAGGAACAGCCGCCTGCCGGTATCCTGGGGAAACGAGTCAAAAACCACCAGTTGCAGAACCAGCGGCAGTGCGCCGATGGCACTGATCAGGAGAATCCCGCCGGCGGTCCATCCCGGGTGGCCGATGACCCAGCGCAGGCTTTTGGTATAGCGCCGGGTCAGCCGGGACATCGCCGAACCCGGATTCGATGCGGGGGGCGGGGGGAGTCGTGATGCGAGCATCGGAACGAGAGTCTGGGCGATCAGCAGCGATGCTGCGAGTGCGACGATAATCGTAATCGCCACGTGCGTCAGGAAGACCGTGATATTTGCCTTGGTGCCGAAAATCACCGGTACGAAGATGACGATGGTCGTGGCTGTGCCGGCGACTATCGCCAGTTCGACTTCCTTGACGCCCATCAGGGTCGCCTTGATCGGTTTGTCGGGGTACATCAGGCGGTACCGGAAAACGCTTTCGGTGACGACCACTGCATTGTCGACCAGCATTCCGATGGCGAGCATCAGGCCCATCATGGTCAGGATATTCAGTGTCAGGCCGGCAAAGTACATGCACCCCAGCGTGATCATCAGGGAAAAAGGGACGGCTGCGGTGACTACCAGGGTTGTGGACAACTGCCTGAGGAAAAGAAACAGGACAATGACGGCGAGTATGCCGCCGATCATGCCGGCATTGAGCAGGTCGGACAGCGATTCGCGGACGTTATCCGCCTGGTTGTCCAGGTCAAAAATCTTGATGCCTTTCATCTGCGGAAGCAGGGCAATCTTCGCGACTTCCGCTTTTACCCGGTCGTTGACCTCGACCATATTGGCGCCGGTTGCCTTGTATACGTTCAGGCCGACGGCGTAGGTGCGATCGAGATGGCGGCCGTAGTTGCGGTCCGGGCTGCGCAACTCCACCTCGGCTACGTCACGCAGGCGCAAATTTTTCCCGTCGATAACGACATCCCGTAGTTCGTCGATTGTCTGATATTCACCGCGGGGCCTTACGCTGAGACGCCTGCCGCCGTCGGTGATGCGGCCCGCGCTGACCGCAAAGTTGGACTCCCTGAGCAGCGTGCGCAACCTTCGCATATCGATACCGTGTGCAGCCAGCCGGTCCGGGTCCAGGAGAATCCTGATTTCATTACGTTCAACTCCCTGGAGTTCTACGCGGGAAACACCGTCGATGCGCTCCAGGCGGCGCTTGAGCAGCTTGTCCAGCAGGTCATAGCTTTCCGACAGGTCGCGGTCGCTCGATATTCTCAGGACAAGGATCGGCTGGTCGCCCAAAGATCCGGTAAACAGATCGATCCGCCGGAGACCCGCGGGAAGGTCGGGCCTGATGGCGTCGATCCTGGCGCGCGCCTCGATGCCTTTCGCCGACATCACATCGTCCCAGCCGAACTGCAGGAATATCTGCGCCCGGCTGTCGGTCGATTCGGAGGTCATGCGTTCGATGCCCGACAGGGTTGCCAGGGTTTCTTCTATGGGCCGTGTAATCCGGGTTTCGATTTCTTCCGGTGTCGAGTTGGGGTAGGGGATCTGAATCATCATTCCCGGAAACTCGATATCCGGGAACTTTTCAAGCAACAGCAGACGGGAAGCGATCGCGCCAATCAGCGCAAAGGCAACAAACACCATGACCGTGGTGACGGGGCGGCGCAATGCGATTTCGGTATGTTTCATCGCCCGTGTTCCCGGACTTCTTCGCCGTCAACTCCGGCGAGCGGGGCATCGCCGGCCGGGAAGGCCGACTTGTCCCGATCCAGCAGAGAGTAGGCTACCGGTATGACGACCAGTGTCAGCAGCGTCGAAACCAGCAGACCGCCAATCACCGTGATCGCCATCGGCGTACGCAACTCGGATCCTTCCCCGAACCCTATTGCCATTGGCAAAAGGCCAAGAACGGTCGTCAGGGTAGTCATCATGATCGGTCGCAGCCGTGCCCGGCCGGCCTCCATGATGGCCATGATCTTTTCCATGCCCTGAGCGCGCAACTGGTTGATAAGATCGATCAGGACGATTGCATTATTCACCACTATTCCTGCCAGCATGATGACACCGATAAACGCGACGACGTTGATCGTGGATCCGGTGATGAACAGGGCAAGTACAGCGCCTGTCAGCGCCAGCGGGATGGTGACCAGGATGGCCAGCGGTTGAACGAGTGATTCAAACTGGGAAGCCATGACGAGATACACGAGGAAAACGGCCAGCAGCAAGGCAAACTTCATGGACTGGAATGATTGCTGCATTTCCTCGTTCTGCCCCGATACGGTGGCAACAATACCCGGCGGCAACGCCGTCTGATCGATAACGGCCTGTGCTTCCAGGGCGGCCGCGCCAAGATCCCCATATGCCAGGTTTGCACTGATGATGGCGACGCGTTCCTGCGAGATACGGCGTATTTCAGCAGGCCCCCTCGATACGCCGACGTCCGCAACCGCGTCGAGTGTCACCGGCCTGTTGCTCTCGGGATTGACAATCAGCCGGCGAATGTCTTCCGCCGAAGCCTGTTTGCTGTTGATGCTTCGAACCAGGACATCGATTTTCTTGTCCCGCCAGGAGTAGCGCGTCGCCAGGTCGCCACGTACATTGGATACGACGCGATCGGCAATTTCCCGAATCGAAAGACCAAGATTGGCGGCCCGCTCCTGATCGAACAGAATATGGATCTCCGGATTCCCTTCCTCGATGGTGGACCTGACATCGGTGAAGCGCCTGGATGCAGACAGCGCCTCCACAACCTGGCGGCTGACCAGTGCGAGCTTGTCGAGATCGTATCCCGATATTTCAATCTGCAGCGGGTTGGAGAACGTAAACAGTGCCGGGCGGCTGAACTTGTACTGCACCCCCGGCAGCAGCGACAGCTCGCGCCGCATGGCATTCATGGCACTGATTTCCTGCTCTTTACCGGCGTCCTTGTTCAGCGTAATACTCAGCGTGCCGGTGTGTTCGCCGGCATCTACCGGATTTGCATCGAGCCGGTTACCGGTCCCGGCTACCGAATAGCTCAGTACGACGTCGTCAATCCGGTCGACCGTACTTTGTGCCGCCTGGATGGCGCGGTCAGTCCGGTCCAGTGCGGTGCCCGGCGGCAGCCGGATGTCGACGTTGAATTCGCCCTGGGACAGCTGCGGAATCAATTCGGTTCCCAGTCTCGGTACCAGGGACATGGTGAGCAGGAATATACCCAGGGCCGCGATCATTACGGTCGCCCGCCGCTGCAGTGCCCACGCGAGCAACGGCGGGTATATCTTCGCTGCGGCCCGGTGCAGGTGCTGGAGCAAACGCCCCGGTATCCACATCAAGACCAGTACCAGCGCAGCCAGTGCGCGATAGATCAGGCCGAAAAACCACAGTACCCTGGCCACGCCACGGGTAAAAATACCTGGCGCCGTATCGTCGGCCTGTTCGCCAAAACGATGACCGGCACCCAGGGCTGCCATCATCGGGATCAGTGTCAATGCCACGATCAGCGAAAAGACCAGTGCGAAAGTGACCGTCAGCGCCTGGTCCCGGAAGAGCTGACCGGCAATTCCGCTGATGAATACCATTGGAAAAAATACCGCGATTGTGGTCAGCGTCGAGGCGATGACAGCGCCGGCCACCTCGGTTGTGCCATTGCGTGCAGCGGAGAGGATATCTTCTCCAAGCTCCTTTTTCCTGACGATATTTTCGAGGACGACAATGGAGTTGTCGACCAGCATTCCCACGGCAAGAGCGATACCGCCCAGTGACATGATGTTCAGCGTGATATCGGCGGCAAACATCAGCAGGAACGTTCCGATCACCGATACCGGGATGGCCAGGCCGATGATAATGGTTGCGCGTGAGTCCCGCAGAAAGCCGAATAAAACGATGATGGCAAGTGCACCGCCGATAACTGCCGCTGAGGTAACCTGGCTGATGGCGGCGGAAATAAACCCGGACTGATCGTAGATCCTGGTCAGTTCAAAATCGGGGGGCAGGGTTTTGCGCAGCTCGTCGATCCGCGCGCCGACCTGACGGGCGACCTGAACCGTATTGCTGTCTCCCTCTTTGTATATGGCCAGTTCCACGGATTCGCGGCCATTGACCCTGGTGACGGCCTGACGCTCCTTGTATGCCTGCCTGACTGTCGCGATGTCCCGCAGGTAGACCGGCCGGTCGCCGACATTTGCGACAATCGCATCGCCGAATTCATCGATCGACTCGAACTCGTTGATGGTGCGAACGACAAAACGCTGCGTGCCCTGTTCGAGTCGCCCTCCCGAGAGGTTGATGTTATCCGCCCTGATTCTTTGTGCAATCTGCCCAATCGTCAGGTTGAGCTGGGAAAGTTTCTGCTGATCGATCTGAATCTGGATCTCGTCCTCCAGCCCGCCGCTGATTTTCACTGCGGCAGTTCCGGGCACGGCTTCGAGGACAGTCTTGATCTGGTCCTCGGCAAGGCGCCGCAGAGATTTCAGCTCAGCCTCTTTATCCGCGCCTGCCAAATGCAGGGCGGTCGCACGCTTGTCCAGCAGGCCGAAGCGCATGATGGGTTCGGAGGACGGGTCGAAACGCAGCAGGGAAGGTCGTCCGGCATCCAGCGGCAAATCCAGGATATCCAGTTTTTCGCGAACCTCGACACCGGCAATATCCATGTCGGTTCCCCAAAGGAATTCCAGGATCACATCCGACTGGGTGGAGCGGGAGACAGATCGCACCAGGCGGACGTTCCTGATGACACCTACAGCCTCTTCGATGGGCTTGGTCAGCAGGTTTTCCACCTCAACGGGTGCTGCGCCGGGCAGGTCCGTCCGGATCGTGAGGGTTGGATAGGACAGATCGGGCAGGAGGTTTAACTTGAGTTTTGACAGCGACACGGAGCCAAACATGACAATCGCCACGGTGAACATGACGATGGTAACGCGCCGCTCGGTCGCAATTTCGATCAGATGTTTCATGCCTGGCAGCCGGTGTCGCGTCAGCGAGAGATGGCCTGAACGGAGTCTGCAGAGGACTGTGACGAATTGACCACCGTTACGACGGCGCCGTCTTTGAGACCGGTCTGGCCGGTGATGACCAGTTGCTCGGTCGGTTCGAGTCCGGCGATGATTTCTACATAGTTTCCTCGTCCCAGCCCGGTCTCGACCATACGGCGCCTGGCGACGTTATCGTCGATCACAAAGACGGAGGTTTCGCCTCCCTCGTCGATAATGGCGCTTGCGGGTATCTGCAGTGCATCGGGATGGGTGGCGTAGACGATACTGATGCGCCCGAACATTCCGGGTTTCAGCCGGCGCGTATCGTCGGAGATCTCGACAGTGACCTTGAACGTTCCGGTTTCCGGATCGATCACCGGGCTGATGCGCGATACGGTTCCGGCGAACAACTGGTTCTGCAGTGCGTCGACATAAATGCTTGCGGTCTGTCCGTCCTGGATTTTGCGATATTCCCGCTCCGGGACATGCATATAGGTGACCAGGGGCTGCAAATTGGTGATCTGGAAAACAGGGTCGTTCACAGCAATGGTATTGCCGATCTTGATGTAGCGCTCCGCTACGACTCCATCGATCGGTGAGCGAATTTCGGTATAGCTCAGTTCGAGTCTGGCAAGCTCATAAGAAGCCCTGAGTGCATCCATCTCATACTTGATATTCTCGAATGCACCGGCGCTGACCAGGCCTTTTTGCTTCAGATCGAGATTGCGCTCATAGTCCCGTTCCAGTTTTTGCAGGTTGGCTTCCGACTGTCTGACCTCGAGTCTCAGGCGATCGCCGTCGAGGCGGGCCAGTACCTGGCCGCTTCTGACCTGGTCTCCCTCTTCAACCAGGATTTCCCGTACTTCCCCGGCAACTTTGGCAATGACCTCCGCCTCGGCAAATGCCTCGATGGTGGCTGTGCCGGAGTATTGCGCGTGAATATCTTCCCGGATCGGCTGTGTGGTCTCCACCGGAACGGGAAGTATCCTGTCTTTCTCGTTATTGCCGGCATCGTCCGTCCCCTGCCCGCAGCCGGCTGCCAGCAGCAGCACAAGCAACAGTAACGCAACAACGAGCCTGTTGATCTTGGTATTGTTCATATGCCGGCCTGGCCGCCCGGGAATTCAGGTTTAATGCCGGCAAGAACCCTGGTGCCATCTCGAAGCCCGGCCGATCCGGTAACGATGACGGAATCCTCCGGAGACAGGCCGTCCAGGATTTCCACCCGCTCTCCCGACATGATACCCGTCTTTACTGCGCGGCGGCTCGCAAACCCGTCCTCGACTACGTAGACAATCGTCGAGTTGTCTTCCTGAACGATTGCCGACGCGGGAATGGTAGTGGCACAGCCGTGTTTTTCGTAGGCAATGGCAAAATGGCCGAACATGCCCGGGGCGAGTTTCCGGGCCAGGTTGTTGATTGTCGCGGTGACTTTGGCGCTGTGGTTGCCGATCTTTGCATGCCGTGCCGAAATGACGCCGGAAATGGGCGCCCGGATCATTGTATAACCGGGTTCGAGCCATTTGATCGCCCGGGCAGCCTGCAGTGCCGCCACATCGTATTCGAGATCCTCGCATGCGATCGGACTGACCAGGCCCTCTTTGTGGAGCATCACATTACGGTCATATTGCTGCCGGGTTTTGTTCAGATCGGCCTCGGCCTGGCCGGGCTCACAGGCGGACAGCAGGATCGTAGTGGCAAGGCTGAAGGCCACTATATACAGGGGTTTGAGACTGGCTGGTGAAATTGTCATGATGGCTTTTGGTTATTTAGTGTTATAGTAAAGTATAACACTAGTTATCTGGATTGCAAGCAGATCGATAGCTGTTGGATGCCGGGATGGCGCAAATGGATGCAACAGCAGGTATTGCGCATCCGATGCCGGTCAACGGCGCTCCTGCCGTTTGCCGAACGGTTTTCTTCCCTGCCGTCTGCGCCGGCTGTTGTCGTACAGGGTGCTAACAGCAGGCTTCTGAGACGCCTCAGGAGAAAATAATTTCTACCGTTGCCTGTTCAGCCAAGCCTTGTTTGCGCGCCTTTGAATCAGTGTATTCCGGGGTGGAGAACAGGGCCGGCGCCGGGAGTCATCAGCCGGAATCGGATCGAGTACAATCCGGTCATGCGAAATCTGGACTTCAATTTTCTTCGTACGCAAATCGTCGGTGGGGACTCCACCATCCGGACACCGTTTGGCGATCGGCTGATGGTGTACTGCGATTACACGGCATCCGGGCGCTGTCTGCTGTTCGTGGAGAACTACCTGCAAAGTTTGCAGCGTAACTATGCGAATACGCATACAGAAGACGATATTACCGGGCGGAGCATGACGCAGCTGCTGCATGAAGCGGAAACGGAGATCAAGTCATCGGTCAACGCGGGCCCTGACGGGCGAATCATCGCGGTGGGTACCGGGGCCACCGGCGCTATCGACAAGTTACAGCAGATTCTCGGTATCGCGTGCCCGCCCGCCACCCACCGGCTGGTGAACCAGAGTCTTGACGGGTTTATGGGGCAGAGCCAGCGCAAGGCTTTCGAAGCCTATTTGTTCAGGAATCAACCGGTGGTTTTTACCGGTCCCTACGAACACCATTCCAATGAAGTATCCTGGCGGCAGGGGCTGGCAACGGTTGTCGAGGTAGGGCTTGCCGATGACGGTGGCGTCGACCTGGCTGCACTGGAGCGGTTGCTGCAAAAGCCCGAGTATCTGGGCCGGTTGCGTATCGGGACATTCTCTGCGGCTTCCAATGTGACCGGCATACGCACGCCGGTTCATGAAATTGCCCGAATGTTGCATCGCCATGATGCGATTGCCTGCTTCGATTATGCAGCCTGCGCGCCTTATGTTGAAATCGACATGAACCCGCCGGTAACCGACGAGGGCGATGCATCCATAGACGCCATCTTCGTTTCACCGCATAAATTTCTTGGCGGCCCCGGTTCGAGCGGTATCCTGGTTTTCAACAAGCGAATCTATGACGAGTCATTGGCGCCAAGTGTCGCGGCCGGCGGTACCGTCGACTATGTGAGTCCCGACGATCACGATTTTATCCGTGATATCGAAGAACGCGAAAAGGCCGGTACGCCCGGCGTGTTGCAGACGATGAAAGCGGCGCTGGCTTTCAAGATCAAGGAGCAGCTTACTGCGGAGCGTATCGAATCCAGGGAACTGGAGTTACTCAGCCGGGCCATGGAGCGGTGGAAGCGGCATCCCCGGATCGAAATACTCGGTAACCCCGATCCCTCTCGCCGGGTGGGCATTGTCTCTTTCAATATAAAGACTGCCGAAGGACTTTATCTTCATCCGAAATATCTGACGGCTTTGCTGAACGATCTGTTCGGTATCCAGTCCCGCGCCGGTTGCTCGTGCGCGGGGCCCTATGGCCATAGATTACTGGGTATTGATTACGAGCATTCGGAGCGCTACCGGCGCTGGATTTCAAAAGGCTATATTGGTTTGAAGCCGGGCTGGTGCCGGGTGGGCTTCCACTATTGCATGGACGATGCCGAGGCGGAATTTCTGATCGCCGCCATCGAGTTCGTGGCGGCCCGGGGCCGCAGTTTCCTGCCCTTTTATGAATTCGATCTGATGTCGGGTTCCTGGACCCACAGGGAAAGCGGGTCCCTGGGAGAAACGCTGTCGCTCCGGACAGCTATCGAGGCCAGCGGATGTTGCCCGACGGCGCGCTCTGCGGAGGAGCGCCGACTCTTATATAATGCCTATCTGACGGAGGCGGGGGTTTTGGCCGATCAGGCAGGTGAGCCTGATCCGGCTGATGACGTACGACTTGAAGGGGAGATGGGCGATCTGCAGTTTTTTTCTCTTACCTCCATGCCAACCGTTGCAGACTAGCGTATCTGGCTGAAGCGATCTGGTTGCCGGCACGTATCGCCAGGATATACAGGCCGAGGAGGTATTATTACAATGAAAGTTTTTCCTGGACTGCTGCTGGCGGCAGCACTGGCTGTTTTCGGTCATTACGCTTCGACATGGATCGGCGTCGATCTGATGGGCCTGCCCAAGAGCCCTGTCAGCCCCATCATGATGGCGATTCTTTCCGGCATCCTGGTTCGCAATGTCATCAGCTTACCGGCATCGCTCGATCCCGGCATCAGGTTCTGCCTGGTGCGGATTCTGCGGCTGGGGATTATTCTGCTCGGCATACGGCTCAGCCTGGGGCAGGTTGGCCAGATCGGTTTGCACAGTCTTCCGGTGATCATCGGTTGTGTGATTGCAGCGCTTGTCATCGTGACCTTTGTCAGTCGCTATGTCGGGTTGACCGGGCGACTGGGAACCCTGATTGCCGTGGGTACGAGCATCTGCGGGGCCACGGCGATCGTTGCGACGGCACCCACAATCGGCGCCCGCGATGACGAGACTGCCTATGCCGTGGCCTGTATCACCCTGTTCGGTGTGATCGCGATGATCGCCTATCCGTTTGCCGCACACTGGATGTTCGATTCCGATGCATTTCTCAGTGGTTTGTTCATGGGCACCGCGGTACATGAAACTGCACAGGTTGCCGGGGCCGGTCTGGTCTACCAGGAGTATTTTGGCGATCCTGCGGCCCTGGATGCAGCGACAGTGACCAAGCTGGTCAGAAATCTCGGCATGGTGGTTGTCATTCCGCTGATGGCCGTGCTGTATCACCGCAAATCGACGGAAGG
>JAJRXW010000136.1 GCA_024276095.1 Gammaproteobacteria bacterium | reverse complement strand
TTGAACAGCGCGGCAAGTGAGCAAGCCGGAGCAACAGCCGCAATTTGTTCACATGGGTTATATCTCAGGTGCGCAGGGTGTGTCGGGCTGGGTTCGCGTGTTTTCATATTCGGAGCCTCGCGAGCAGATCGTCACCTACAGTCCCTGGCAGTTGCGCGGCGATGCGGGTGAAGAACAGTCCTGTGAGGTGACCGCCGGTCGCCGCCAGGGGAAAACAGTCGTCGCAAAGCTGGCGGGGATCGAAGACAGGGACGCTGCGGCTGCCCTGATCGGGAAACAGATATATGTAGACCGTCGGCGGTTTGCTGCGACGGAGGAAGGTGAGTACTACTGGACCGATCTTGTTGGCCTGCAGGTATACACCGAAGAAGGAATGCGACTGGGCATCGTTGAGCGGTTGATGGAGACAGCTGCGAATGATGTGCTGGTTGTTGAAGGCGAAAGACGGCGACTGATTCCGTTTGTCACGGGAGATGTCGTCAAAAGCGTCGATGAGACCCGGATCATCGTAGACTGGGACCCAGAGATTTAGCGGCGGATCGTTGGCATCACTGCAAATGGATATACAGGTAGTGACATTGTTTCCGGATATGATCCAGTTGGGGTCCGGGTTTGGTGTATGCGGCAGGGCGATCGACCGGAATCTGGCGAGCGTGTCGAGTGTGAACCCGCGGGACTTTACGACGGATGTTCACCGGACAGTCGATGATCGTCCTTACGGGGGCGGGCCTGGAATGGTGCTCAAGGTAGAACCGTTCAGCCGGGCCATCAGGGCCGCGAAGCGTGCTTTGCCCGCCGGCGGACCGGTTATCTTCCTCAGTCCGCAGGGGCGGCGCTTCGATCAGCGTATCGCCAGGGAGCTGGCAGAGCTGCCCGGGATGGTGTTGGTGGCGGGGCGTTATGAAGGTTTTGACGAGCGTTTGATCGAAGCGGAGTGCGACGATGAAATGTCCCTGGGCGATTTTGTCCTGAGTGGCGGTGAAGTGGTTGCCCTGGCAATGATGGACGCCGTGATTCGGTTGTTGCCGGGTGCGTTGGGCGATGAGACATCGGCGGAAAACGATTCATTCTCCGATGATCTGTTCGATTGTCCGCATTACACGCGCCCGGAGCAGGTGGATGGTATGGCTGTCCCGCAAGTATTGCTGGACGGCAATCATGAGGAAATACGACGCTGGCGTTTGAAGCAGGCGCTGGGCCGGACGAGTGTCCGGCGCCCCGACCTGCTTGATCGACGGCAGCTGACCGATGAAGAAGAGAGACTGTTGCGTGAATATCAGACTGAGCAACAGAGTAAGCAGTTACAACAGGTGAATTGAAAATGAGTAATATCATCGCAGAGCTTGATGCGGAACAGTTAAAGCAGGACGTCCCGGAGTTTTCTCCCGGCGATACCATCGTTGTCCAGGTGCGGGTCAAGGAAGGAGAGCGTGAGCGGCTTCAGGCATATGAAGGCGTTGTCATTGCCAAAAAGAACCGCGGTCTCAATTCCTCGTTCACCGTGCGAAAGATTTCTCACGGCGAAGGCGTCGAGCGTGTGTTTCAGACCCACAGTCATGCGATCGCGGGGATCGAGGTGAAACGGCGTGGCGATGTGCGCCGGGCCAAGCTTTACTATCTGCGCGAGCGCAGTGGCAAGTCTGCGAGAATCAAGGAAAAGATCTAGCTGCCGGCTGGATTGCGGCGAAAGGTTTTGCAATGGCCTGCAAGGGAACTGTAGGTACCCGGTCTGCCCCGAAGCCGGCCGCTCCGCGTGGCGGCTGTTTCCGCAGCATTTACCTTTTCGGCAGCCTGGTTCTGGCCTCGGCACTGGTGACAGGGTGCGGCGGTATCGTTTCGGGTTTTGCCAACAACCTGTCCTCGGCGATTCTCGATCAGGATGACGTAGGGCTGGTTCGGGACGGCGCACCGGCCTATCTGCTGTTACTGGACAGTCTGGCCAAATCGTCGCCGGACGATCCGGATATCCTGGGGGCTGCTGCCAGGCTGTATGCCGTGTACGGGGTTGCTTTCGTCGATGACGGCAATCGGGCGAAAAAGCTGACCGGACGTGCCCGCGACTATGGCGCCCAGGCCCTGTGTGCCGCCGAGCGCCATGCCTGTGCGCTCGATGACCGTGACTTCGATGGATTCACCCAGGCGATCACGGCGGTGGATGCCCGCTCTGCTGATGCGCTGTTCAGCTATTGTGTCGGCGTGCTGGCATTTATCAGGACCCACAGTGACGATTTGACGGCGCTTGCCGATCTGCCAAAAGTCGAAGCGGCGTTGCAGCATCTGCTGGATATCGGGCCGGGAGACAACGAGAGCAGCGTCAACATGTACCTGGGGGTCCTGAACAGCCTGCGGCCGCCGGCCCTGGGGGGCAAGCCGGAAAGGGCCCGGGAATTTTTCGAAAAGGCGCTGGAACTCAGTCACGGTTTGGATTTGAGCGTCAAGGTAGAGTACGCACGCGGCTATGCGCGGCTGGTCTATGACCGGCCGCTTCACGACCGGCTGCTGAACGAAGTGATGGTGGCTGATGTCCAACAGCCGGGGCTGACGCTTTTGAATGAGCTTGCTCAGCAGCAGGCTGCGGATTTACTGGCTTCTGCAGATGAGTATTTTTGATGATCAGGATTAAGAAAATCGTAACCAGGGGTTTGGTGTTGCTGCTGTTGTGCTTCGGTGCAGCGGGAGCCCAGGCGACCCAGATCAAGATCGCCACGATTACTCCGGAAGGCTCGCAGTGGATGCGGGAGATGCGTGCAGCTGCCGCAGAAATCAAACAGCGCACAGAAGGCCGCGTGGTAGTGAAATTCTATGGCGGCGGGGTCATGGGCAACGACAAGAAGGTGTTGCGCAAAATGCGCATCGGGCAGCTCCAGGGTGGTGCTTTCACATCGGGCAGTCTGGCGACCTACTATCCGGATATTGTGTTATACACCTTGCCGCTTATTTTCGAATCTCAGGACGAAGTCGATTACGTCCGTGCACGCATGGACCCGGTTATGGCGGCGGGACTGGACAAGGCGGGGCTGGTCACCTTCGGTTTTGCCGGAGGCGGTTTCGGCGAGTTGATGGCAGATCGTCCGGTGATGCGCAACGATGATCTCCGCGGGCAGAAAGTCTGGGTGCCGGAGGGTGATCCGATCAGCGTCAAGGGCCTGGAGGCACTGGACCTGTTGCCGGTTGTGCTGCCGATCACGGATGTTTTGACCGGTTTGCAAACCGGGCTGCTGGACGCGGTAGTCGTACCGCCAATCGGCGCCGTTGTTTTGCAGTGGTATACGAAAGTGTCCTATGTGACCGAACTGCCCATCGCCTACACCATGGCAACGCTGGTGATTGACAAGCGTGTCTTCAATCGCCTCAGCGAAAACGATCAGGCCGTATTCCGTGAGGTCATGACGGCGGTCTACGATTCATTCGACCGTTCCAACCGGGTTGACAACGAGTCAGCCAGGCAGGCATTGATCAAAAACGGCCTTAAGTTTGTTCATCTGGACGAACAAACAGTTCGGCGCTGGCGTGAAGCTGCTGCAGGCGTCAACTACAGCATGGCAAAAGAGGGTGTTTTTTCATTGTCATTGCTGCAGGAGCTGCAGGGCTACCTCAACGAGTTTCGCAGCCGCAACGGCGTACAGGCCGCGGCATCCGCAGAAATCATTGAGTGATCGAATCACCCACTGAACCTGGTTCTCCGGGACCGGATTTTCCTGATCCGGGCAGTTCCGGGCCGCAGGGCCACAGGATCGCTTTCCTGGAGCGGGCGGAACGTGCCGGCCGGTTTTTTGAAAACACCATTCTGGTGTCGATTCTGTCGGCGATGATTTTCCTCGGCGGCGCACAGATCGTGACGCGCAATTTCATGGGGACCAGCATCGTCTGGGCTGATGAGGCTTTGCGCCTGATGGTTCTGTGGATTGCGCTGTTCGGCGCGGTGGCCGCAAGCCGCGATGACCGGCATATCACGATCGATGTGCTGGCCAGGATACTGTCGCCGGAGAAACAGCGCTGGGTTGCCGCGGTTGTGAACCTGTTTACTGCGCTTGTCGCATACACGCTGGCGTGGTTCTCACTGGAGTTTGTAAAGGGTTCGTTCGAGTACGGAGATCAGATTCTGAACGGTTATCCTGCCTGGATGTTTCAGGCGGCATTACCGCTTGCCTTCGGCCTGATCGGTTACCGGTACACCATCTGGTTTTTGCGTCGCCTGCGATCCGCCGATCCGGGCGTGGAACAGCTGTAATGCTCATCGCGCTGATACTGGTGTTGCTGGCGCTGTTGGGCGCACCGCTGTTCGCGCTGATTGCCACCAGTGCATTTTTCGGTTTTCAGAGCAGCGACACACCGCTGGTCGTCGTTGCCATGGAGGTGTACAGCATCTCCGATATGCCGATACTGCTCGCCATTCCTCTGTTTACGTTTGCCGGCTACATGCTGGGTGCGGGAAAAGCGCCGCAACGGCTGGTCCGTCTGACCTCTGCTTTGCTGGGCTGGATGCCCGGCGGGCTTGCGATTGTTTCGATTGCGGTGTGTTCGCTCTTTACCGCATTCACCGGCGCATCCGGTGTCACGATCATCGCTCTGGGCGCGCTGTTGTATCCGGCATTACTGCAGTCGGGGTATACGGAACGTTTCAGCCTGGGGCTGGTGACCGCGGCCGGGAGCCTTGGCCTGCTGTTCGCTCCCTCATTGCCGATTATCCTGTATGGCGTGGTCGCGGAAGTATCGATCGATTCGCTGTTTCTGGCCGGTGCAATACCGGGCATTCTGATGCTGGTGGTGTTATCGAGCTATTGTCTCTGGCTCAATCGCCACAATCGTACGCCTTTGAGTGAGTTTTCCGTTGCCGAGTTGTGGGCGGCAGTGCGTGATTCGATCTGGTAAATTCCGCTGCCGTTTGTGGTGCTCGGGGGAATCTACAGCGGGTATTTCGCTGTTTCGGAGGCCGCTGCAGTCACAGCCATCTACGTATTGCTGGTTGAGGTCGTGATTCGGCGGGATATCCGGCTTCGCCAGATTGCCGGAATCATGCGCGAGTCGATGGTGCTGGTGGGCGGCATTTTGCTGATTCTGGGCGTGTCCCTGGCCTCCACCAACTACATGATCGATGCCGAGGTACCCCAGGCGCTGATTGCGTTCGTCAACCAGTATGTCTCCGGTCCCACCAGTTTTTTGATCATGTTGCTGATATTCCTGCTCATTCTTGGGGCCATTCTGGATATTTTTTCCGCGCTGGTGCTGGTTGTGCCGCTGATTTTGCCCGTGGCAGCACAGTACGGGATTCACCCCGTGCATCTGGGTATCGTGTTTCTTGCCACCATGCAGCTGGGGTATCTGACCCCGCCGGTGGGGCTGAACCTGTTCATTTCCAGCTATCGTTTTGATCAACCGGTTGTGAGAGTATATCTGGCAACCTTTCCATTCCTAATCATGCTGTTGTTCACCGTACTGCTGATTGCGTTTTTCCCTTCGCTTTCCCTGGTTTTGATCGGTGATTAAAGGATCGTCATGAGTAAACCCAACTTCATCACCGCAGTGTTCCGGTTCCTGTGGCGCAGTCTCGATGCCTTCAGGAAAATTATTCATCTTCTGCTGATGCTGTTTGTTGCCCTGCTGCTGCTGGCGGGCCTGGCAGGCGAAAAAGTGACGGTACCGGATTCTGCCGCATTGTATCTGGCGCCCTCAGGGCGACTGGTGGAGCAGTTTTCGGGCGATCCTTTCGATCGCGCTGTGGCGGAGGTTGTCGATGAAGGCGAACCCGAGACGCTGGTCCGGAACCTGGTCCAGGCACTGGACAAGGCAGCGGCGGACAGGCGTATCAACAGCGTCGTTCTCGATCTGAACGGCATGTCCGGTGGCGACCTGCCGAAGTTACAGGTGATCGGCGAAGCTTTGGATCGATTCCGTGAATCCGGCAAACCGGTCATCGCGGTCGGTGACGGTTTCACCCAGCAGCAGTATTACCTGGCGGCTCATGCGGACGAGATATATATGCATGAATTCGGTGTTGTATATATTGACGGCTATGCCTACTACCGGACATTCTTCAAGAGCGCGCTGGACAAGCTGTATCTTGATCTGAACGTTTTCCGGGTCGGGGAATTCAAGTCTGCAGTCGAACCGTTAATCCGCGACGATATGTCAGAGGCAGACGAGAAGGCCGCCCGGCGCTGGATCGAGAGTCTGTGGGCAGCCTACCAGCGCGATGTCGAATCCGCACGCGAACTGGAGCCCGGCAGTATCGGTCAGTATGCGGATCGGTTCGTGGACGGGTTACAGGAACTGGGGGGTGACGCAGCGCAACTGGCAGTTGCCAGCGGTCTGGTCGACGGGCTGATGGGACGGCAGGAGATGCGCGACTACCTGATCGGGAAAGCGGGCAGAAGCCGTAGAGACTCCGGTAATTATTCCAGTATCGATCACCTGACCTATCTTCATGCATTGAGCTTTGAGTCAGTGGAAGCCGAACGGCCATCCAATGTTGCGGTCGTGGTTGCATCCGGCACCATTGTCGATGGCGAAGCGCCGCCGGGTACCGTGGGAGGAGACAGCCTGGCCGAGCAGATTCGGCAGGCCACGGACGATGATCATGTCGATGCGGTAGTGCTCCAGGTCGACAGCCCCGGGGGCAGCATGTTTGCCTCGGAAATCGTTTTCGAGCAGCTTCAGACGCTTAAGAAGACAGGCAAGCCACTGGTGGTGTCAATGAGCGGAGTCGCCGCTTCCGGCGGCTACTACATTTCCATGCCGGCCGACGAGATCTGGGCCAGCGACAGTACCATCACCGGTTCTATCGGCGTGTTCGGGGTGGTGCTGACGATTCAGAAGACCCTGGAAAAAGTGGGTATCAATGTAGATGGCTTTGGTACCACCAGGCTGGCCGGGCAGCTTCGTGGCGATCGCGATCTGGGGCCCGAAGCGAGGCAGTATTTCCAGTCGAGTGTCGAGGAGGCCTATCGGGTTTTTGTCGGCAAGGTCGCCGGGTCCAGGGATATGCCGGAAGACCGCGTCCGTAACCTGGCCGAGGGCCGGGTCTGGATCGGTTCGGATGCGCATGACCTCGGGCTGGTCGATGAGATCGGTGGCGTGAGCGATGCGATTGAATCTGCGGCGCGGCTTGCGGGCCTGGAAGGCAGCGACTACGGAATAAAATACATTGAGCCGGAATTGACGGTGGCACAACGTTTGGCCATGCAATTTATTATCAAGGCACGAGGCTTGGCGCGAGGTGCGGGTATCGCTGCGGGCGGTCGGCGTGATTCCCTTGTCGATCGTATGGTGCGCAGCTTCCGGAACGAAATTTCCGATCTTGCCGCGTTGAACGATCCGCGATCACTGTATTTTCACTGTTTTTGCGAGCTGCAGTAATTTTCAGACTGTGGGTGCGATATTTCGCCTGACTGCCTGTCATTGGCGCTAAACCCGGGGCGAGGCTCAGTTGGGCCGGCCAGGGGTGGGACGCTTGTGCGGAGACCCGCCGTGAACCCGTCCATGGGGGCTTGCGTCCCGCGTCCATGCGGGACACAGTCTCCGCACAAGCGTCCCACCCCTGGCCGGCCCAACTGAGCCTCGCCCCGGGTTTAGCGCCAATGACAGGCAGTCAGGCTTTCTTCGGGTAGTCGAAATAGTCCAGCGTCCAGTCCTGCGGGTCCAGACTTTTCCAGCTGGGTACACCGGTGTTGATACACAGCAGGCCGCAGGTAGGCACATTGTCGATGCTGACTTCGGGGATGCGGTTGGCCAGCAGTGTGATGCCCGGATTGTGGGCGCAGAGCAGGATGCTGTTGAAATGATCGTCCTGTTGCCGGAGTATCGCGAGGATGCTTTCCGCGCTGGCGAGATACAGATCGTCTTCACGGTGAATAAATTCCAGCGGGAAGCCGAGTTCCCTGGCAACGCGTCGAATGGTTTTTTTTGCCCGGGCCGCGGGGCTGGTCACGAGTAAGGATGGGCGTTCACCACGCGCCAGCAGCCGCTGGCCCATGACGGGTGCATTGTCCTTGCCGCGCCGGTTCAAGGGGCGATCGAAATCGCTGGTATCGGTGTCTGCCCAGCTGGATTTTGCGTGGCGCAGCAGGATAAGTCGCTTGACGGTACTGGAGTTGATTGGCGTTGCCCTGATTCCGGTAGGGGGGCTATTCTCGTGCAATATCCGGGCTAGAGCAATCCCGCTTCAAGTTGCGCCGATTCAGACATCATGCCCTGGTTCCACGGCGGGTCGAAGATCAGTTCCACCTCTACTTTCGAGACAGTGGGAATTATTTCCAGGCGCTCGCGAACATCTTCCAGTAACACCTCGCCCATCCCGCATCCTGGTGCGGTAAGCGTCATTTTTACGTTGACTTCGCGATTGCCGTCAGCCGATTTTGAAATATGGCAGTCGTAAATCAGCCCGAGGTCGACCACATTAATCGGAATCTCCGGATCGAATACGGTACGCATCTGGGACCAGGCCAGCGCTTCAAATTCCTCGTCAGTAGAGTCCGGATCCATTTTTGGCGGCTTGATGGGGTCTTTGCCCAATGCATCTGCGTCACGTCCACCGACCCGGAACAGGTTGCCCTCGAAATAGATGGTGAAGCTGCCGCCCATCGACTGAATGATGTGGACCAGTTCCCCCTTATTGAGTGTCACCTGTACGCCGACCGGCACAATGATGACTTCGACATCGCGCTTCAGCGTTACAGGTTCGTTTTCATTTCCAAACATGGTGTATTCCCGGTTTATTCCGTACTAACGGTTTGTTCAGTCTTGCTGATTGCAGCACACAGTGTTTTCCAGGGCAATACGGCGCATTTGATTCGGGAGGGATACTCGCGAACACCGCCTAAAGCCGCCAGCTCACCCAGTCGATCGCCGTTCCAGCGTGCATCCGGGCGAGCGAAGTTGCCAATGATGTCGTTGGCCTCCGACTGAGCCGTCGAAAGTGCCTTGCCTTTGACCGCCTCGGTCATCATCGATGCCGATGCCAGTGAAATTGCACATCCTACGCCTTCAAAACTGATGTCAAGAATATCGTTACCGTCGAGCCTGAGGTATACGGTCAGCTTGTCGCCGCACAGGGGATTATGCCCCTCGGCCTTCAGGTCGGCTGCATCGAGCCGGCCAAAATTGTGTGGCGTCCGGCTGTGTTGCAGGACGCTGCGCCGGTACAAATCCATCAGGGTGTGCTTGTCATCCATTATTGAAACATCCTGATTGCGAGTTTCAGACCCTCTACGAGCTGGTCGATGTCCTGTCGATTGTTATAGAAAGCGAGTGAAGCCCGTGCGGTCCCCGGGATGCCGAAGAATTCCATGACCGGCATGGCGCAATGATGGCCGGTGCGAATGGCCACTCCCTGGTGGTCCAGCACAGTGCCAAGGTCATGCGGGTGAATGTCGTCAACATTGAATGAAATCACGCCCGCTTTTTCTGCAGCGGTGCCGATCAGCCTGATACCGGGCAACTCGCTGATTGCAGATGTCGCGTAGGTCAGCAGATCCGCTTCATAGGCGGCGATCGACGCCATGCCGATCGTGTCGAGATAATCAATCGCTGCGCCCAGGCCAATGGCTCCGGCGATATTGGGTGTGCCGGCCTCAAACCTGTAGGGCAGCTCGTTGTACAGCGTCTGTTCGAAACTGACGCTGAGAATCATGTCGCCGCCGCCCTGGTAGGGTGGCATGCGTTCCAGCCACTGCTGTTTGCCGTACAGCACACCGATACCGGTAGGGCCGCACATCTTGTGGCTTGAAAAGGCATAAAAATCGCAGTCCAGCGCCTGCACGTCAATCGCCTGGTGGGGGATCGCCTGGGCGCCGTCCACCAGTACCGGGATGTTCCTGTCCCTGGCAGCCGGGATCAGCCGCTCGACCGGGTTGATCGTGCCCAGCGCGTTGGATACATGCGCAATCGCTACCAGGCGTGTTTTGTCGCTCATCAGGGCGAGACAATCGTCAAGCAGCAGCTCGCCCTGCCGGTTGATCGGCGCTACTTTGAGTTGCGCGCCTGTTTTTTCGCACAGGAGCTGCCACGGGACAATATTGGAGTGATGCTCCATATGAGAAATCAGGATCTCATCGTCCGCAGAGAAGTCTCTGCCGAGACTGTCGGCGACCAGATTGATCGCATCGGTGGTGCCCCGGGTGAACACGATTTCCGTAACTGACCGTGCATTGATGAATTTCCGGACTTTTTCACGGGCGCCCTCATAAGCCTCGGTTGCCCGGTGGCTCAGCGTGTGAACTCCCCGGTGCACGTTCGAATGATCGTGGCAATAATAGTGTTGTATGGCATCGAGGACCTGCCGGGGGCGCTGCGAGGAAGCCGCATTATCCAGGTAGGCCAGTGGACAGCCATTGATCGACTGGTGAAGAATCGGAAAGTCGCCGCGGATCCGGTCATTGTCCAGCGCGGGCCGGGCGCTGTTGCTGCTGTCCGGAATTTGACCAGTTGCGTTCATTGTTTCGGTCCGGGTTTGCTGTCGGCATGTTCAAGGCGCGCCGCGAGAATATCGCTGACGGGTCGATACAGGTGTGGCACGGGGATCCTGGATACGATTTCGCCGCCAAAAGCACGGATGACGAAGCGTCTGGCTTCCTGCTCGGGTATGCCGCGCGTTCGCAGGTAGAACAGGGCATTCGTATCGATTCTGCCGACCGTCGAGCCGTGGCTGCATTTGACGTCATCCGCGTAGATTTCGAGTTCCGGCTTGGTGTCGATTTCGGCGCCCGGGCTGAGCAGCAGGTTCGCGTTGGTCAGTTGAGCGTTGGTTTTCTGTGCTGCCCGATGGACGATAATCTTGCCGTTGAATACGCCGCGTCCGTGGTCAGCGATGACACCGCGATAGGTTTCTTCGCTGCGGGTATGCGGGGCCTGATGATCGATGCGGGTGTGATTGTCGACGTGGCTGCTGGCATCGGCCAGAAACAGTCCATGCAGTCGCGCCTTCGCATGGTCACCGTTCAATTTAACATTCAGACCGTTACGGGACAGGGCAGAGCCGAGATCAAGGTGTACTGCCTGCATGCCGGCACTGTCGGCCAGGCTGATGTGCTGGCTGGCGAGATGGAATGCCGAATGGTGCTCCTGCTGCAGTTTGAAGTATTTCAGCCTGGCATGATCGGCACAGCGGATCTCGGTGATGCTGCTGGAAAGGCAGGGATGCAGGCTTTTGTGGTGCTCGATGAGACAGGCGCTGCTGTTGGCAGCGAGGTTCATCAGGATTCGCGGATGCGTACTGATGTCCGCGGTCCGGCTGAGGAATACCGCGTAGACGGGCGCCGGGACATGAGCATCCGCTTCAACGTCTATTACCAGTCCGTCGGTGAGAAAGGCGGTACTGAAAGCAGTGACCTGGCAGCCTTCGATCCCCGCGAGAGCTCCCAGCGTTTCGAGTAAGGGTTCACGCTCCTGCTCGTCCACAGTGGCCAGGGTGCGTATGCGCATACCGCTGCCGGGGGGCGGTGAAGAAGAAAGCTCCGGCTGATACACGCCATCGACGAATACCAGCGTGATATCGGTCAGCCCGGGCAACAGCAGCCGGTTCAGTTCGCTTTTCGCCACACGGCGGGCGGCGGACTGTTTTTCCCGAGTCGACCGTTTGAGAAATTCACCGCTGCGCAGTACCACCTGTTTCAGGTTCGTATAGCGCCAGTCTTCATCCCGTGTGGTGGGAAATCCGCTGTGCGCCAGGCGTTCGAGTGCGTGTTTTCGCAGCGGCGCCAGCCAGCGGGTTGCCGGAAACCGGCGATCCAGTGCTTCACTGGCCTGGCGATACAGCATGGCATCGAAACTGCCGGTTTCCTGTTGCTTTGCCATTCCGGTCACGTTCCGGTGGTAACCCAGTCGTAACCCTGGGCCTCAAGATCCAGGGCCAGCTCTCTTCCGCCGGTGCGTACAATCCGGCCGTCCGCCAGTACGTGCACGAAATCAGGCTGAATGTAATCCAGCAGCCTCTGGTAGTGCGTGATCAGCAAAAATGCCCGGTCATCGCTGCGCAACCTGTTTACGCCCTCGGCAACGGTTTTCAATGCGTCGATATCGAGTCCTGAGTCGGTTTCATCCAGAACCGCGAGTGTCGGTTCCAGCACCGACATCTGGAAGATTTCATTGCGTTTTTTCTCACCGCCCGAAAAACCCTCGTTGACACCGCGGTTCAGGAAGCTTTGATCCATTTTCATCAGCCTGGCCTTTTCCTTGACCAGCTTCAGGAACTGGATTGCATCGATTTCGGGCTGCTGCAGGTATTTGCGCTTGGCATTCAGTGCTGCTTTCAGGAAGTAGGAATTGTTGACGCCCGGGATCTCGATCGGGTACTGAAAGCCAAGGAAAATACCGGCCCAGGCCCGCTGTTCCGGCTCCATTTCAAGCAGGTTTTCGCCGTTATAGGTGACGGTGCCGCTGGTGACTTCGTACCCGCTCCGCCCGGCCAGGATATGAGCCAGTGTACTTTTTCCCGACCCGTTCGGGCCCATGATGGCATGTACTTCACCCGTGCCGACCTCGAGGCTCAGTCCCTTGAGAATTTCTGTGCCGCCTACCGACACATGCAGGTTCCGGATGTCCAGTTTCACGATTATCCAACAGCTCCTTCAAGACTAACGTTTAACAGCGCCTGTGCTTCTACAGCGAACTCCATCGGCAGTTCACGGAAAACTTCCTTGCAAAAACCATTGACAATCATGTTGACGGCATCTTCTTCCGAGAGTCCGCGTTGCCGGCAATAAAAAAGCTGATCGTCACCGATTTTTGACGTCGTTGCTTCATGCTCGACAATTGCCGAGGGATTTTTGACTTCCATGTAGGGAAAAGTGTGTGCGCCGCATTGGTCGCCGAGCAGCAGCGAATCGCACTGGGTGTAGTTCCGGGCATTCTCGGCGGTCGGGAAAATCTTGATCAGGCCCCGATACGACTGCTGCGCGCGTCCGGCGGAAATCCCTTTTGAAATTACGGTGCTGCGCGTATTTGCACCAATGTGGAGCATCTTGGTGCCGGTGTCGGCCTGCTGCAGGTTATTGGTGACTGCGACCGAATAGAATTCCCCGACCGAGTTGTCGCCGCGCAGAATACAGCTCGGGTACTTCCAGGTAATGGCTGAACCGGCCTCGACCTGTGTCCATGAGACTTTCGAATTTGCACCACGGCAGTCACATCGCTTGGTGACAAAATTATAGATGCCACCGCGCCCCTGCTCATCGCCCGGGTACCAGTTCTGTACCGTGGAGTACTTGATCTCTGCGTCCTTGAGCGCCACCAGTTCGACGACCGCCGCATGCAGCTGGTTTTCGTCCCGCATCGGGGCTGTACATCCCTCGAGGTAGCTGACGTGGCTGCCTTCCTCCGCAATGATCAAAGTACGCTCAAACTGCCCTGTCTTTGCTTCATTGATGCGGAAATAGGTGGACAGCTCCATCGGGCAGCGTACGCCTTTGGGGATGAAAACGAACGAACCGTCGGTAAACACGGCTGAGTTGAGGGCAGCAAAAAAATTGTCCCGGTAGGGCACGACCGTACCCAGGTACTGCTCGATCAGTTCGGGGTGTTCCTGTACGGCTTCGGAAAACGGGCAGAAAATTACCCCCGATTCAGCCAGTTTGCTCTTGAACGTGGTTGCCACCGAAACGCTGTCGAATACGGCATCGACTGCCACCCCGGCCAGGCGGGCCCGCTCGTGCAGAGGAATTCCCAGCTTGTCGTAGGTCTCCAGAAGCTTTGGATCCACATCGTCAAGGCTTTTGGGGGCATCGGCAGCCTGTTTCGGCGCCGAAAAATAGGAAATGTCCTGATAGTCGATGGGGGCATGATGCAGCTTGGCCCAGTCAGGTTCCCTGATGGTCTGCCAGTGACGAAAGGACTTGAGCCGCCAGTTCAGCAGGAATTCCGGTTCTTTCTTCTTGTCTGAAATAAAACGGATCACATCTTCGTTAATACCCGGGGGCAGGGTGTCCGCTTCGATATCGGTGACAAAACCATGCCGGTATTTCTCACCCACAATTTGTTCGATATTTTTCTGCTCGGTTGCCATGGTGTTTTTCAGGAGCGGTGGGCGGCTGTTTGTGAGCCGGGTTGAACGGGCGTCGTCACATCGATGACGGGGAAACTGGCGGGCGGGCTGCCAAGGTCGATCAGTGAAACGTTCTCGAGAGATATGCGCATGGACTTGCTGATTTTCTGCCAGGCGCTGCCGACGCCGCAAGAGGCTTCGAGGTGGCAATGGCCGTCTTCGATGCTGCACTCGGTAATGGCAACCGGGCCTTCCAGGGCATCCAGGATATCTGCCGCACTGATGGATTCGGGCGGTCTTGACAGGCAGTATCCACCATCGGTGCCGCGCTCCGACTGCACCAGTCCGGAGGCGGCGATCAGTTTCAGCAGTTTCTGGACTGTTGGCAGGGCAATATGTACGGCAGCCGCGACATCGCTTGCCGAACACAGGCGATCCTGCCGGGATGCCAGGTAGACCAGGATCAGGGTGCCGTAGTCGGTGAGTCGGCTGATGCGTAACATTGCGTGTCGAAGGAATAACTGAATATAGGACCATTTTAGTCCAATATAGCCGCATAGGGAAGGTTCAGCCGGGGTTCAGGCTGGTGTGGGACTATATCGCCATATAATTTTGATATCCTTGCCGCGACGGGCAGGGGGCTGGCCAGTGTCGTTCAATGACCGGGCGCAGGTGCGAACCCGGCGATCAGGTGCCGGTCATACACGTATGATGCATGCCTGACGATAATTTTTTGGAGCGGAGATTAATGAGAAAAACGGGGTTGGTATTGCTGTTGTTTCTGTGTGCCGGCGTTGCCGGTGCAGCTACGATGCCGGAGGACTCCCCTTACCAGGTTATCAAGACGGCGGCCGAACAAATGGCAGCGGAACTGGATGGGCGCAAGGACTATCTGAGCGAGCACCCGGAGGAATTATATGATCTGATTTCCGATATTCTGCTGCCGCATTTTGACAGCCGCTATGCGGCTTACCTGGTGCTTAACAAGCATTGGGGGCCGGCAACCGAGGAGCAGCGGGCAAAATTTATCGATGCTTTCTACAAATCCCTGTTGCGAAATTACGCCAAGGGCCTGCTGGAGTTCGATCCGGGCCATATTACCGTCATGCCTCCCGAAGGCGAGGTCAAAGGCAAGCGCAGCGTCGTTCACACCGAAATGCGGATGGCAGATGGCTCGCAGATCCCGGTCAATTACAGCCTGCGGCGGACTTCTTCAGGCTGGAAGGTCTACGATGTGCGGGTGGACGGGGTTTCCTATATTCGCAACTATCGCAGCCAGTTCGATGCTGAAATCAGCGCGCTGGGGATCGATGCGGTAATCGCCCGGCTGCAGTCTGAAGCCGAAGAGCTTCACTCGGACAAAGATCAGCAGACCGGTTCGGGAATTGCTCCATAGGCTTTGCATGGGCTGAGACGTACGCCGTATCGGCGCTGCGTAGCGGTTATTCGAATTCGTCTTCGAACTCATCCAGCCCGGACAGTTCTTCTTCGGGGGGGGTGCCGTCGTGGACGAGATATTCGCGCCTTTGGGTGTAGGCGTCGCGCAGCAGTGCATAGGGGTCAAACGCTCCGTCCAGCTGATCGTCTATCCCGAGCAGCATGGTGCGTTCGTGAACCAGCCACAGGCCACGAAGCTTGGATTTGACGCTGCTGTTGCCCATCCATATGAGCGGGTGGATCGCGCCGTCCCCGAGCAGCCCGAAAGTGCTGCGAACGGTACGGGGCCCGAACAGCGGCAGGACGACATAGGGGCCGCGCGCGATACCCCAGACAGCCATGGTTTGCCCCAGGTCCTCATCGTGTATCCGCATGCCGAGCGGGGTTGCGGGATCGAACAGACCGCCGATTCCGATGGTGGTATTGGTAACAAACCGCCCGGTATCGCTCGCAGCCTGCCTGAATTTTCCCTGCAACAGCGCATTGGTCACCGTGATCGGAGATTCCAGGTTAAGAAAGAAGTTATTGATACCGGTTTTCACCACGCGTGGTGTAATCGTATCGTAAAAAACTGCAACCGGCCTGAGCAGGTATTTGTCGGCGGTCCGGTTGAACCTGAAGGTGGCCCGGTTGATCGATTCGAACGGGTCTGCGACCGGTTCCGAGGCGGCCTTGCTGTGCGAGGCACAGCCGGTGACGCCAAGCAGCATCACGAGCACAAACAGCGGCAGCCCCGTTCTAGCGGGGAATTTTGCAGGCCTGGGCATCTAGCAGTGGTCTCTCGCGTTCAATGTGTCCGCTTCTCCGTTTTGGGCATCCAGTGCTGGATTTGCTCAAGGCGTGAGAGAAAGCGAGCCTGTTGCACATTGTCCAGATCGGGAATGCTGAGCGCCAGTCGTAATTGATCCGCGGCCATCATGAGGTTTCCGGTGAGCAGGTGATATTCTGCCATGTAGTAGTGCGCATCGGCAGTATCGCCCGCGGCGCTTGCCGCCAATGCGATCAGCCTGACCTGGGGGGCTGTTGGTGGAACCTGGTTCAGTAAATCGAGCAGGATTGTGTGTGCGAGACCCGGTTGACCGTAGTCAAGCAATGCCTCGGAGTAACGTATTGTGAGAGGGATATTGCGCGGGAAAAGGTCCATGGCCCGCTGGTAGGTTGCCAAAGCCTCGTCGACCTTGTTGCCGCCAAGCTGGGCGGCAGCCAGCCCGGTATGGAAATGTATGACGCCCTCATTGGCGGACAACAGCTCACGAAAAAGTTTTTCTGCCTTGTCGTATTGGGCAAGATCGAGTTCTGCCAGCGCAATCCCGTACTGGGTGCCGATATTGTCGGTTTTCCCGGTGTCATCGGCCTGTGCGCGAAAATACTCCAGCGCTCTTTCGGGTGTCGAGCTGGTTAATGTGCGTAACCTGGCCCGGGATAGTGAATAGCCGACCGCATCACGAACTTCACCGACGGAGTAATCCTCAGCCCGGCTGCGCGTTTCCGCGATACGGGAAATGGTAACCGGGTGGGTACGCAGGAACTCCGGTGCCTGGCTGGCCATCGGCCCGGATTTGCGTGCCAGCGTGGCGAAGAAAGCCGGCATGCCCATCGGGTCGAATCCCGCCGCGGCCAGTACGCCTACGCCAAAGCGGTCTGCCTCGTATTCGTTGGAACGGGTAAAGTTGATCTGTTGCTGCGCGGCCATGGTTTGCGAGGCCATGATGCCGCCCTGGATCACATCGCTGCTGCCCGTGGCAGCGCCCAGCAGTATGGCGCCGAGCATCGCGGCCATGGTGAGAATGCTGGCTTTCTGGTTGGCGAAAACAGCTCTTGAAATGTGCCGCTGGGTGACGTGAGAGATTTCATGGGCCAGGACGCCCGCCAGTTCGCTTTCGTTATTGGTCGCGAGCAGCAGCCCGGAGTGGACGCCGATGTAGCCGCCGGGCAGAGCGAATGCATTGATGGCGGGATCATCGATCACGAAAAAGTGAAAGTTGAAATCGCCATCCTGAGCCTGGGCGGCCAGTTTCTGGCCAACATCCTGAATATATTCCTGAATTTCCGGATCGAGGACAATCCGTTCGGCACTCAGCAGACTGCGGTACATTGACCGGCCGATCTGTGCTTCTCTGGCCTTGGACAGCACACTGTCCGACGGGCTGCCTATATCGGGCAGATCATCGTTAACCGCGCCAAACACCTGTTGTGTCGCGAGGCTGAGTACTGTGATGGCGAAAATCAGGTTTCTCAGTGGCATGGGCTCGATTATGAGTGCTGTTATGGGTTCAGACAGTGGTTCACGCGGTAGGTTCGGCGCTCAATCAGGTTAAACCTCCCGGTGGCGGTTCTCAGCGCTGAGCCGGTTCCATGATGGCATCGAGGTTTTGCTCGTCGCAAAAGGCCAGGAATTCATCGCGCAGCACTGCAACCTGGACGTCCGCCGGAATGTTGACGGTGAACTGCAGGGAAAACATCGGCGCTCCGGTATGCGGTGCATTGTACTGCCGTGTGCTCATTTCAGGGATGCCCAGATTTCGACTGGCGAAAAATCCGGAGATATCACGCACGATGCCTTCATGGTCCAGGCTGACAATGTCGATCAGGTAAGGCGCGGACACATCGACCGGTCTGGGTTCGGTATCGCGCAGCGTAATGGTCAGATCCGAGCTCTGCTGCAGCTGGTCCAGCTTTTCCCGGACGCGGGAGATGACATGCCAGTTGCCGCCAACCAGTACCAGCATCGCGAATTCCGAACCCAGTGCGATCATCCGGCTTTGCTGAATATTGCCTCCAGCGTCGGTTACGATCTCGCTGAGATCCCTGATCAATCCGGCCCGATCCGGGCCGATGGCCGTAACAGCCAGCAACTTTTCCATTGGTTCACCAGGATGCTGTACAAGGCCTCAGTGTACCGGGATTTCAGACGGCAAGGAACGCAGTCGTGCAGCCTTGCGCTGAGTGTGGGTGGCCAGTACCATCCTGCGACACTCCGCAAAACTGGAAGATGAAGATGCTTGAAGGGAGCCTTGTAGCCCTGGTGACACCGATGCTCGACAGCGGGCATGTCGATGATCCGTGCCTGAGGCGCCTGGTGGAATGGCATGTCGAGGCGGGGACCGCAGGGCTGGTGGTGGCCGGAACGACCGGCGAATCGGCAACCCTGACCAAAGCAGAGCACCTGGCCGTGATTGGTGCGGTAGCGAAGTATGCGGACGGGCGAGTACCGGTCATTGCCGGAACCGGTTCGAATTCAACCCAACAGACGGTTGATCTGTCGGTGGCCGCGGGGCAATTCTCGATAGATGGCTACCTGATCGTGACACCGTATTATAACAAGCCGACCCAGGAGGGCCTGTACCGCCATTTCTGCACGATTGCCGATGCCGTTCACCGGCCGGTGATGCTGTACAACGTACCGGGCCGTACAGCTGTCGATTTGCTGCCGGAGACCGTCAGCAGACTGGCGGAGCACCCGCAAATTAACGCGATCAAGGAAGCGACGGGCGATCTCGATCGGGTGGAGATCCTTCGGCAGGCCTGCGGAGACGATTTTGGCCTGTACAGCGGCGATGACCTGACCGGTCGGGAGTTCATGCTGCGCGGCGGGAACGGGGTCGTTTCGGTGACCGCCAATGTCGCGCCGCAGCTGATGGCCGGTTTGTGCCGGGCCGCTCTGGCGGGTGACGCAGATGAGGCAGCGGCAATCGATGGCCGGTTATCGGCCCTGCATCGGAGTCTGTTTGTCGAGGCGAATCCTATCCCTGTGAAGTGGGCCCTGGAACGGCTCGGCCGGATACCCGCCGGGATTCGTTTGCCGTTGACGCCGCTTGCAACGGAGTATCACGGCGAAGTTACCGCAGCGCTGGAGCAGGCGGGGTTGTTGTGATGCGCCCGGGATGCCAGCGCGCCGGCACGGTGCGAAGCGTGGTGACGATCGTGCTGGCAGGCATCGCGGTGACGGGCTGTTTTGGGCGCGGGGACAAACCTGCGGATTGCGCCAGGCCCCAGCTATATCAGCAGGCCGGTACGGTGCCCCCTATTACCATTCCCCCCGATCTCGATAAGCCGGACAACCGGGACAAGCTGATTATCCCGGACCCTTCCCCTATTGCAGAGCAGCGATACAATGAGGATCGCTGTCTTGAGTTGCCGCCCGACTATTTCGACAAGCCTGTACTGCACAATGACGAATCGAAATAGCACCCGGCAGGAGCATGCCGATGGTGTGAATCGGCTGCGTCCCTATTTTCTTGTCGGCGATATTCTTTCCAGTGTCGGCGTGGGAGTATTTACCGGGCTGGTGTGCAGTGCCCTGATCGAACCGGGCTGGTATATGCTGCCGGCCATGCTGGCATGCATGGTACTGGGGATGGTGCTTGCGCTGTTGCTGGGGGTGCTTGTTTTTTACCGGTATTTCGGCGCCATGGAAGTGATCGTGCCGACCATGTTCACCGGAATGTTTGCCGGCATGGCCGTGGGCATGATGGCGGCTGTGACCGCTGTCGAATGGCCGCTGGCGGCCGGGCTCGGGGCGCTGATTGGCCTGGTCACGCTGGCGGCCACCTATGCGGCGAACAGCATGATCAGCGGCCGGATTGTCAGCTGAGCACGGTGAGCGCATGAACGAAGCGACCAAAGCCAAGTGGGATCGCGCGGCGGCGCATTACGATTTCATGACCGGGGTCGGGCCGGAGAAACGCTGGGGGCCGTACAAGCGGGAACTGTTCGGACACATGCGCGGAAAGGTTTTGTTTCTCGCCCTGGGTACGGGGCTGGATATCGGGTTTTTCCCGCCGGATCAGGATATTACGGCAATCGATATCAGTCCGAAGATGCTCGCCGGAGCTGCCGACCGGATCGCAGCATACCGTGGCAGCCTGCAGGCGCTCGAGATGGATGTTTGCGATCTGGCATTCGAGGACAACAGTTTCGATCAGGTGTATACGTCCTGTACCTTTTGTTCGGTACCAGACCCGGTGCTCGGCCTGAAATCGCTCAACAGGGTGCTCAGGCCCGGCGGCGAGCTGAGAATGTTCGAGCATACCGGCAGCCGTTACTTCCCGTTTAAACAGATGATGTCGATCATGGCGCCCGTTACCAGGAAAGCCGGTCCGGATGTCAGCCGCCCGACGGTCGCCAATGTCAGGGCGGCCGGTTTCGAGATCAAAGAGGTCAGGTCCCTGTATCTCGATGTAGTCAAAACGATTTTTGCGGTGGCGCCATCCGGCTGAGCACCCGTTTCCCCCGGGCCCGTGGACGGGTCGCCGGCGGGCCTGGCATACCGCCGGGGCGGTGACGAAATACAGGCCGGTTTTCTGGCTTTTTTGATCAAGCTTCCCGCTCATTTTGCAGATCGGGGTATTTGTAAACATGGTAATCTGATGCCGGCAATAGTCCGGCCGGCGCCTGTGCGCTGTGTGTAACAACGAGTTCAATCCGCAACGGTTATCGTTCGGTCACTGAAGGGAGAACGCCCGTGTCGCTCACGACTTTGGAGAACTACTTCCTGCCGGGTAGTGGCGGGGAAGTGGTTCAGTTGCTGCAGGAGTATGGCGAACGCGCCATGATTCTTGCCGGCGGAAGCTTCGTCCATGGCCTCGCCGCACGTAATCTGTTACCGGGTGTCGATGTTTTTATCGACATTCAGAAGCTGGGTCTGGCAGATATTGTGGCGGGTTCCGGCGGGCTTGAGATTGGCGCCATGGCCCGGCTCGCCGACTTGGCCAGCGTGTCGGAGATACGGGAGGATGCCGCGTGGGGAGCGCTCAGCGATGCGCTGCGCTGTCCGCCTGTGCAGATCATGAACACGGCCACCGTCGGCGGCAATATTGCGGCTGCGTGTCCCTATTTCGATTTGCCCACCGCTTTTCTGGCGATTGGCGCCAGCGTGCGGACGGAAGGCAGTTCCGGGTCCCGGGAGATCGATCTGGAGGACTTTTTTACCGGCTTGTTCGAAAATTCACTGGCACAGGAAGAGTTCCTGACCGGAGTGGCTTTATCCAGGCCGGAACCAGGGTCTGCAAGCGCTTTCGTCAAACTCGAGACCAATGCCAACGATCTTGCCATCGTGAACGCAGCGGTTCACATGACCGTCGATGAGTCGGGAGCCTGTCAGGCTGCACGCGTTGCACTGGGTGGCGGTGTCAACGAAATACCGCTGAGATCTGCCGCAGCGGAGAAACTGCTCACCGGTCAGGTCATCACCGATGAACTGCCTGCCAAAGTCGGGCAGGCCGTACAGGCAGACATCTCGCCCATGGCAGATCACAGGGCATCGGCCGAATACCGCTCCGCCATGGCCAGCGTGCTGACCGAGCGCGCCCTGCGTTCTGCCATCGCACGGATGACGGGAGGGAATTGATCGTGAAGCAGTTGATCAGTATCGAGATAAATGGAGAAGTTCACGAACTTGCTGTAGCGCCTCAGGACAGCCTGTTGCATGTACTCAGGGAAGAACTGGGCCTGATCGGGACAAAAAAGGGTTGCGATACCGGCGGCTGCGGTTGCTGCACTGTCCAGATCGATGGCAGGGCGGTTTATTCCTGTATGACCTACGCGATGTCCGTGCAGGGCAAACCGGTCGTGACCATCGAAGGAATCACTGAAAACGGTCAGCTCGATCCGTTGCAACAGGCGTTTATCGATGCCGGCGCCGTGCAGTGCGGATACTGCACCTGCGGCACCATCATGGCGGCCAGGGAGTTGTTGGCAACAGTGCCCGACCCGGATGAATCGCAAATACGGCATGCGATTGCCGGCAATCTGTGCCGTTGTACCGGTTACCAGAAAATTGTAGATGCCATCAAGCTGGCGGCAGCGAACAGCGCCTGAAGAGGATCGACCTATGACCAGCAGCACCACGAGCACGACAGTCCTTGGTAAAAGCGTCCAGCGTCCTGATGCACTTGATAAGGTGACCGGCGGCAAACACTACCCGGTCAACGTGACCTTACCGGGAATGCTGCATGCCAAGCTGTTACGCAGCCCCTATCCCCATGCCCGGATCACCGGTATCGATGCCAGCGCTGCGGCAAAACTGCCCGGCGTGAAAGCCGTATTGCTGCCGCAGGATGTCCCGCAGCGGAAATACTGCCCGGTCTATTTTGTGCCGACACTCGCGCCCAGCATGGTTCAGGACATGCTGATCATGAGCGATACCGTGCGCTATGCCGGCCAGCCGGTTGCCGCGGTGGCGGCCACGACCGCGGCGATTGCGGAGCAGGCCCTGGAGTTGATCGAGGTCGACTACGAGGAACTGCCGGCGGTGTTCGATGCGGATGCCGCGATGGCGGAAGGTGCGCCGCAGATCCATGAGGGCGCCGAAAACAACATTGCGGTCAATCCCGTCGTCGCCTTTGGCGATGCCGAGGCAGCCTTTGAAAAAGCCGATCACATATTCGAGGGTGTCTACGAGACCCAAAGAGTGCATACCTGTTACATGGAGCCCCGCGTGTGTGTGGTCGACAGCGATACCGGCGGCAACCTGACGGTGCATTCATCGATGCAGCATCTGTTTGGCCTGCGCGAAAAACTGGCCTTTGTACTCGGCATGCCGGAAAGCAAGGTCAGGGTGATCAAGCCTGCCTACATCGGCGGCGGGTTCGGCGGCAAGCTGGATATCGGGTACATTGAACCGGTTGCAGCCCTGCTGAGCCTGAAAACCGGCCGGCCGGTCAGAATCGAGCAGACGCGGTATGAAGATTTCATATCGACGACCCGCAATCCGATCAGGGTCTACCTCAAGACCGGCATTTCGAAGGATGGCCGGTTTGTCGCCCGCTATGCGGAAAGCACGCTGGATTGCGGCGCGCATGCGACCCATGGCGCGGAAGTGATCAACGTGCATGGCATGTTCGGTATTCTTCTGACTTATCCGTGTCCCGATCAGCACTGGGAAGGCAAAACGGTTTATACCAACAATATGATCGGTGGCGGCTACCGGGGCTACGGGTCGCCGCAGGGTGCTTTCGCGGTTGAATCGCAGATCGATGAAATCTGCGAAGAACTCGGTTTCGATCCGGTCGAGTTCCGGCTGAAAAATTCCTACCACCAGGGTGATCCCCATCCGTTCAATCCCCAGGCAAAGCTCGACAGCTACCGGTTTCAGGATTGCCTGACGCAGGCCGCCGAGCGTATCGGCTGGAGCAGCAGAAAAGCGGCCGGCAGTGACCAGGGCGTGAAAAAACGCGGCATCGGGCTCGGTTGTCAGCCGATCTGGGTCAGTGGTTGCGTCGGGTTCCCTGATATCTACGAGCACTCCGGCGCCATCGTGAAGCTCAACCGGGACGGCACGGCGGATTTGTCGACCGCCGCGGTCGATCTGGGCTCGGGGCAGATCACCACGCTGTGCATGATCGCGGCCGAAGAGCTGGGCCTGGAAGCCGATCAGGTACGCATGACCTATGCCGATACCGATACTGTGCCCTTCGATGCGCCCAGCCATGCCAGCCGGGTGACCTACTCATCGGGTAATGCCGTCAAGGCAGCTGCCGGACAGGCCAGGCAGAGGTTGCTGGAAGTGGCAGGCGGCCTGCTCGAAGCCAGCCCGGACGATCTGGAAGTTTGCGAAGGCATGGTACGTGTCAAGGGGTCGCCTGATTCGCAGATCAGTGTCGTCGATGTTGTCACCCGTGCCGAGTCACCCTTCGTGGTCATGACCGAAGAAGGGCCGCAGCCGACCAACCTGGAAGAAAAAGGCACCATCATCGGCCTGTCGAGCATGGCCCCGCCGGCCAACCCGTCGCCCGCTACGGTGGAGTTCGTGGAAGTCGAAGTGGATACCGAAACCGGCCAGGTCAAGATACTCAGGGTGGTATTCGCGCATGATCTGGGCAAGCTGATCCATCCTGCCGGTGCCGAAGGCCAGGTGGAAGGCGGGTTCCAGCAGGGGATGGGCTATGCGCTGATGGAGAACCTGTTATTCGATCCGGACAGCGGTGCCTGCCTGTCGAGCGATTTTCTCGACTACAAGATGCCGACAGCCGTAGAGATGCCGCCGAAAATCGAGAGCATCTTTATCGAGTCCAACGAGCCCACCGGCCCGTTCGGTGCCAAGAGCCTGTCCGAACCCTGTGTCACGGTGCCGGCGCCCGCCATTGCCAATGCGATTTACAACGCGGTCGGCGTCCGGGTGCGGGAATTGCCGATTACACCGGAAAAGATCCTGGCGGGGCTGGGAAAACTTTAGGAACGGCATCTTGCCGCGGTTCCTGCCTATCCAGGAAAATTCCATACAACGGGCGTCGGGGGAGCCGGGATGAGGATTGGCCTGAGTTTGCTTTTAACCAAGGGATTTGCCGCCGTCTGCCTGTTGCTGGCGATGGCCATCGCATTCGCCGGGTTCGGCATTCTCGCAGACCTGAGCCAGTGGATTATCCAGGTACCGCGCCGGGTCACCATGGCAACCTTCGGCATCCGCTTCGAGCTGATGTTTGCCGGAATCGTCCTGATGCTGGCCGGTTACTGGATTGCGCGCCGCAACCGGTTTTTCTCCAGGCGGTTTCTTAACTGGTGGGCCGGCATTTTCGTGTTCCTGTTTGTTTCCGGCTATCTGAATGCCACCTATTTCATGTTTCCCTCGCAGCAGTACGGGGCGCGGTTTGTTTCGATTGAAGCCGTCAGTAAGTCACCGGTAGTGGCCTTACAGGATACGGACGAGATGTTCGTCGTCGAGATCAACGGCGATGCCAGGGCTTATCCGCTGGAGTGGATGATGCGCCCGCACATAGCCGGCGATATCATTGGTGGAGAAGAAGTCGCCCTGACCTACTGTAGCCTGAGTCACCTGGGGATGGCGGTAACACCGGAGCTGAATGGGGAGAAGCTCAAGCTGCGGTTGCTGACCCAGCTGCAGAACAACCTGGTGATGTTCGATGCCAAAACCGAGCAGCCGATCCAGCAGATCTGGGCCCGTTTCGAGGGTAGCC
>JAJRXW010000135.1 GCA_024276095.1 Gammaproteobacteria bacterium | reverse complement strand
TATTCCCTCCAAAGGGGACACCGACCACACAATGCCTGGTTTTGACGGGGAGTCCGGCGATCGGGGGCATAGTGCTGCAGTTGAAGACCGAGCCATGATCGATCTGTCTGGAAACGCGAACTCAACCACCGATGCCAGAGGCCAGGGGGCGGGGACTCTTGGAGGCGGAATAAAGCGGACCGCAAGGGAGCCATCCGCCGGAAAGAGTACCCGGCCCCTGTCCTCGGGGACTGGCCGCCTTTTCATCTCCGGCACAGATCACACATCCGCCGGAATAATCGCAGCTAGTTCCCCGCCAGCGTCATTCCCTCCACCAGCACCGAGCCGGTCCGGATCCCCCCGCGGATATCGGTGTCCGTACCCACTGCCACGATATTCCGGTACATATCTTTGAGGTTGCCCGCGATCGTGACCTCGTTGACGGGGAACTGAACGGCACCGTTTTCTACCCAGAAGCCCGCGGCACCCATCGAGTAATCGCCGGTAACGGCATTCAATCCGTGGCCCATCAACTCGGTCGCCAGGAATCCGGTATCCAGGGTTCGCAAAAGCTCCTCCGGGCTGTGGCCGGTATTGCTAACCACGAGGTTATGAATACCGCCGGCGTTGCCGGTCGTCGCCATACCCAGCTTTCGAGCGTAATAGCTTCCCAGCACGTAGCCTTTCAGAACGCCCCGGTCGACCAGCTTCCGGTCGGCTGTCGCAACGCCTTCGTTATCGTAGGGTGCGCTGGCCAGCCCGCCGGGCAAATGGGGGCGCTCTTCGATGGTCACCAGGTCGGAAAAAACCGGAGTATCGATACTGTCGAGCAGAAACGTCGCCTTGCGGTACAGGCTGCCGCCACTGATCGCCCCGATGAAATGACCGAACAAAGCGCGGGCCAGGCGCGCAGGATACAAAACAGCCGTTGACCGCGTATCCAGTTTCACCGATCCGAGCCTTCGTACGGTGCGCTCTGCCGCCTCGCGGCCGATGGCCTGCCCGTCGATCAGATCGCCTGGGGCGCGTGCAACCGAGTATTCGTAGTCACGTTCCATCTGGCCGTTTTCGGCCGCTACTACCGCACAGGACAGGCTGTGAGAGGTTTCACGATACCCTTCGAGAAATCCGTGGCTGTTCCCGTATACCCGCATGCCCTGCTGCGTATTGACCGTTGCGCCCTCGGAATTCGTGATGCGCGGATCCACGTCCAGCGCCGCTGCCTCGCAGCAGGTTGCCAGTTCGATCGCCTGTGCGGGATCCAGCGACCACGGATGCCAGAGATCGAGATCGGGTATTTCGACCGCCATGCGCTCGGCGTCGGCGAGACCGGCGCATTCGTCTTCTGCCGCGTACCGCGCCAGGGAACAGGCCTTTTGAACGGTCTCCGAGACCGCGGCAGCCGAAAAATCGGTACTGCTCGCGCTGCCTTTGCGCTGGCCAAAAAAGACGGTAACACCGAGGCCCTGATCGCGATGATATTCCAGCGTCTCCACATCGCGCATGCGCACCGTGACCGAAAGGCCGGAGTCAAAACTCGAGCTGGCCGCAGCCTGACTGGCTCCCAGCCGCCTGGCCTGATCCAGAACGCTGCGGACAGTTTGCTTCAGTTCATCCAGGCGCTGGTCTGTCTCGTCCGTCTCGTTTTTCATGGTGGCGAGATTAGCAAAGAACTCTGTAGAATACGCGCATCACTGGTCAAGAGAAAAAGCGATGACAAAACTGGTTGGCATTATCATGGGTTCACGGTCAGACTGGGACATCATGTCCAATACGGTAGAAACTCTGGATTCACTGGGGATTTCCAATGAGGCAATGGTGATCTCCGCGCACCGGACCCCGGATAAACTGTTCGATTACTGCACCACCGCCCGGGACCGGGGGCTGAAGGTGCTGATCACCGGGGCAGGGCTTGCCGCCGGGCTGCCGGGCATGGCGGCCGCCAAAACTGCGCTGCCGGTGCTTGGCGTTCCAATGTACTCCAAGGCCTTTGGCGGCATGGATGCACTGCTGTCCATGGTACAAATGCCGGCGGGAGTACCCGTGGGAACGCTGGCAATCGGCAAAGCCGGTGCGATCAATGCCGCAGTCCTGGCTGCCTCGATCCTGGCACTCACCGATGACGGCATCCGGGATGCACTGGATGAATTCAGGGCAAAACAAACCCGGGCTGTGATGGATCAGGAAGACCCGCGCGGATAACGCCCGTTATGGCTGCCGGTGTAAAGCGCGGCAGGGCGGCACAGCCGCTTTGTCCGCGTTTGGCCGGCAGCCCGCGTTTTATCGCCGCCCGAGGCGGTAATCGCGGCGTTTGAGCCAGACTACCAGGCCGGCCACAAGGCAGAACAGGCCGACCGAAACGCTGATTACCGGCCAGTACCAGAAATTCAGGTACAGGGATGCGGCCAGCGCAAGCACACCCGCGATCAGGTATGCGTAGGGCAGCAACTCGTAGAGGGGTTTATTGATCCACAAACGCATCGATTGGTACCTTGGCATAAGGTGCTGTATTTAACATAGTCTGGCGGCACACCCGATACAGAATAAACCGCCGCAACGCAGGATTCCGTGCGATGAGTCGCAAATCCTTATGTAGTACGGGCGATCACGCGGTACCGCCTACCGTCAGCCGGTCGATCCGCAGAGTCGGCTGCCCCACTCCGACCGGCACGGACTGGCCTTCCTTGCCACAGACCCCGACGCCACCGTCCAGTTCGAGATCGTCACCCACCATCGACACCTCGCGCAATACCGATGGACCGTCTCCGACCAGCGTCGCGTCGCGGATTGGCGCGCCGAGCTTGCCGTGCTCGATCAGGTAGGCCTCGCTGGCCGAGAAAACGAACTTGCCGGAGGTGATATCGACCTGGCCGCCACCGAAATTCTTCGCATAGACGCCCTTGTCGACCGACGCAATAATTTCCTCGGCGGTATGCCGGCCCGGCAGCATATAGGTGTTCGTCATTCTTGGCAGCGGCATGTAGGCGAATGACTGGCGCCTGCCGTTGCCGGTAGGCGCAACGCCCATCAGTCGCGCGTTCATGGCGTCCTGCATATAGGTTTTCAGTTGACCGTTCTCTATCAGCACTGTGCGTTGCGTCGGCGTTCCCTCGTCATCGATATTCAGTGAACCGCGCCGTTCCTCCAGGGTCCCGTCGTCCACGATGGTACAAAGATCCGAGGCGACCTGCTCACCGATTCGCCCGGAGAATGCAGACGTTCCCTTGCGATTGAAATCGCCCTCCAGCCCGTGCCCGATCGCTTCATGCAACAGCACCCCCGGCCAGCCGGGGCCGAGTACGACCACGGTCTCCCCGGCGGGTGCCGGTACTGCTTCGAGGTTCACCAGCGCCAGGCGCACCGCCTCGCGGCCATATTCCAGCGGTCGCCCGGTATCAAGGAAATACTCGTAGCCGGTCCGGGCGCCACCGCCACTGTAGCCCTGCTCGCGCTGACCCTTGTGTTCCACGATGACCGAGACGTTCATACGCACCAGCGGACGCACATCCGCTGCCAGCACACCGTCGCTGGAGCACACCAGCATGACTTCATGAACCCCGGAAAGGCTCGCGACCACCTGTTTGACGCGTGAATCCAGCGCCCTGGTCGCCCTGTCCACATCCTGCAGCAGCCTGACCTTGTCCTCATCCGGCAATTTCGACACGGGATCGACGGGCAGGTACAGCCGGTGCCCGTCACGGGCCTGCCAGGCCTGCACCTGCCCGTGCTGGCCCTGCCGGGCAATCGCACTGGCAGCCGTCGATGCCTGCATCAGCGCCGGCAGCACCAGTTCGTCCGAATAGGCAAAACCGGTTTTCTCCCCGGCCATGGCACGGACCCCGACACCCTGCTCAATGCTGTGGCTGCCTTCTTTGACAATTCCGTCTTCCAGCGACCACGACTCATGGCGACTGACCTGAAAATACAGATCGGCGGTTTCAATACCGTTACGCAGTAGCGCGTTCAGGGCGCGATCCAGATCCTGATCGGTCAGCCCGGCGGGCGACAGCAGGTGATCCCTGGCAATCTGTATTGATGAACTTTCCGTGCTACTCACACCTGTTTGACCTCTCTGTTGTTATCCCTTGTCAGCCTTCGGGCGTCGGCATATCCGTGACTTCATCCTGCTGCGGTGGAGCCAGTTCAAGAAGATACTGCTCGCATTCCCTGAAACGTTTTGTATCGAGCTGCGTGCGCTGGATTCGTGTGACATCGGGATTGTCCCAACTCCCCGATATCTGGTAGTAGGACTCACCGAGGGAACTGAGTGGTTTGCGGAAAATCTGGGAGATCAAAAATGCAGCCGCACCCACCCCCGGGCCTCCCAGTACTACACCACCCAGTGCAAACACATTCGACACATGTGGCCGGACAACCGCAAGCTGCTCATAATCTCTCGTTCTGAGGCCGGCACGCCCGATCACACCCAGTGCAGCCACGTTGCCCTCCAGGTCGAGATTGCAGGTGTAGGCATTCCCGTCCTCGAGACGAAAATCCGCACTCAGCGTATCGAAGCTCAAACCTTCCTTGAACACATCGCTGAAATCCATTGCCAGGCGGCGCGGCAGCGCCGCGATGCTCAGCAGCCCGAGCAACCGCCCGCCTCCCGGCTCGAGACTGATCACCCGGCCCTGCTCCAGTTTGACGGAAAAACTGCCCGATGCGCGCTGCAAAAAAGTATCGTCCGGCGCTCCCGGCCAGTTGATGTCAGCCGCAGCATACCCTTTGTTGCTCTTGATCACCGGATCGTAGCCCAGCGCGATCAGCGTTGCCTCGATATCGGTGCTGTCCAGGCGGTAGTTCAGCCGGCTGCGCTGCTGATCCGGCTGCGCTGCATCGACCAGCCAGTCACCGTTTCCCTTGATGACAAAGCCCGACCCTGCGACATCGATCGACTCGGCCGCAATGCCGTGCGGCACCCTGACGGTATTCATTTTCAGCGCGCCGAAATTGAGCGTGCCGATCCTGAAATCCTCGATAGCGATCGTCATTGGCAGAATGCCCCGCGGATCGGCGATACGCTCCGATGCAGTGTCCGGCTCCATCAGCCACAGGCGCTGCATGTCCAGCCCGACCGGATTATCGTCGCTGGCAACTTTCGGCAAAAAAATCCGTCCCAAAGCGCCGGGGCCATCCACATCGACCTGCCAGGCCCCGCGTTTCTGCTCCGCGACCAGCGCCATATCACGAAATATCATGCCGAACACCGCGAAATTCCGGACGCTCAAATCCAGGTTCGCAGGCAGCTTACGCCAGCTCCCGGGCTTGCCACCGGTATCCAGTTCCAGCCAGTCGGTCAGGCGCAGGGTATCGAACTGGCCGGACAGGCGAACCGAGGGCGTCTCCGGAAGCACGGCCGGAGCATCGCCCATATGGACCGCAGCCCGGTCCATCCGATAGCCATTGTCACCGGGCACCAGCCGTATGGCCCAGTTGGTACCTCTTTGCAAACGGCCAAAAATATTCACTGCTCCCGTATCGGTCCCCGCTGTCGACATCAGAACTTCCAGGTCGAGATGCTCGGTATCCCCGGCTGCCTTGGCCATCGGTACCGGCAGCGTACTGGTCACGCCGTTGAGATTCGAATTCACCAGGATACGCAGCGGCGCAGTCGCTTCCTTTCGATACCGCGGCATGAAAGCCGCAAGATTCCAGGTCATGTCACCGGTCAGCTGGTTTGGCAGGGGCAGCTTCAGGGCCCGGCTGATCGTCGGCAAGGGTGTGGTTCCCCTGATGTGTACAACCTGACCGTAGTGTTCGTCCGCTTCTGCGGCCGGCTCAATGCTGATCTCGACCGGCTGGCCCATCAGTACGCCAGACAGATTGTCTGCGGACAGGCGCGTATTGTTCAATTTTGCCGTACCGCTGATGCCGGTCACGTTCGTTTCGATACCCTCGAGGGAAATATCGTTCTGTCCGAGCCGGGCCTCGATATTCAGCCGATAGTTTTTCAGCTCACCGGGCTTCAGCGGCAACGTCAGCTCCAGCCGGGTATCGAGCTGACCCGAGGCATGCACTTCAGCCAGCTTCGGACCGAAATTGGATGCCAGCGGACTGGCCCGAAGAAAGTCCAGTACTTTCTCGAACTGCACCGGCTGGCTGCCGGATACCCGCAAAACCGCCTTCTTGAGATTTTCTATGGAAATATCCGCGTTCCTGAATTCCAGTCCGGCGATATGGCCGTGGTTGCGGATCGTTGACACGCCCGGCCCGTCAAAAATAACGGTTGCCTTCGCCCCCCGGACGTGAGGCCAGCCGGGCGCATAGTGCAACTGGGCATTCTCGGCCTGCAGTGCCGCTCTGAAAACACCCTGGCCATCGGCATAGGGAAACCCGGTTATCGGGCCACGCAATTCGATATCGGCACGGGTAATCCGCCCGCCGACAATTGCCCTGTTCAGCCAGTTCCTGACACCCGCTGAAAATCGCCGCAAAGGCAGATACTGCAGAACCTGCCCGGCATCCGGCGAACTGCCTACCGCGTGCAAATCGACAAAGGGCACACCATCGTCGCTGGGAAAATCGACTTCGAGACGGGACTGCAAATGCACGCCGGGTGCGGTGATATCGACATTGTCGCTGAGCAGTCGGACTCCTCCACGGCTGGTATGCCAGACAAACAGACCATCGATCGAATCGGCGCGAACCGGCGCCATAAACACCCGGGGTACAGTAAAGTGAGATCGCCTGCTGTTGATATTCAAACGACCACCGCGCTGGTCGGCCACAATCATTCCGGCGATACCCGATACCTCGATACCGCCCTGTTCCATCACGACACCCGCATTTCTGAATTCTGCCCGGACATCAAAGACCGGCGGGGACTCGGGTGCCGCCCTGAAATGAATCTCCAGATCGCGCAGCTCCCCCGAAACATCGTGGGGTAACTGCGTCTGCGGTGACTGGTACTTCGCGATCACACGCGCGAACGGATAGATATCCTGCAGCTGAATGAAGCCGCTGCTTGCCGTAATCAAGCGTCTTCCGTCCTCCGGGTCGGTCATCTGCAGGCGAAAGTCGCTTTGCCGCGATATCCGGCCAGCGCGGCCAATACGAAGCTCCGTGGCACCGGCCAGCCAGCCGCCGTCAGCAACGCTCCATTCAAACCGGCCGGACAAACTGTCGTATTGCTCGATCGCGCCACGACCCGCATCAAACTGTAATTCATCCAGGTTCAGATCTGCGGTCACGCTGAGTGGCTGCATGCCTGACATTCTCACCCACAGGATCAGGCTGCCGGTGGCTGACGGCACGGCTTCATCCAGGCCGGCCCAGCTTTCCAGCAACGCAGCCATATCCAGTTCCCCGGCTGACAGGTAAATATCCCAGTCGGGTAACTCCTCTTCCGGCCGTGTGGCACCGAACAGCACTTCTGCCGGCACGTCCATGGATATTTCCAGATCGCGGCCCAGGCTGGTCGACAGTTCCAGTTCGCCCGCCAGGGCAACGCCGGAGGACGATAAATCGACTTCGAGCTGATCGATGCTCAGCCCCAATGACTCGCCGCCACGGCTTTGATCGGTAAAAGTGACATCGATATCATGCAGCGCAAGATCGACATCGGGAAGACTTGCTCTTTGCGCAGTACCCCAGCGATCCAGAAATTCGTCCAGCATCCGTCCCTGTATTCGCAAACGGCCGTCATCGGTGCGTTCCAGTTCTACCCGGGCCTTTTTGATAAATACCCGGCGCAATGTCGGTTTGCGCTCTACGATCAGCTGCATGACGCTGATTCCGACGCCGAATTCTTCCGCATCGAGCACCGGCGCGCCGTCCACCGGCGAGGTCACACGCACATCGTAGAAATGCAGTTCCGGCCCGGATAACGGCCAGCTGGCGCTGATTCGCTGGAACGCGACATCGAACCCGGTAGCCTCGCTCGACCAGCGACGGATGTCATCGTGGTACTCGGGAACGAGCGGCAACAGCAGCCGGGCGACACCCACCAGCAATGCCAGCAGGATCACTGCCGCTGCGGCCAGCGACACCAACCATTTGACCAGTTTCCTGAGTATTGAACCCATTATTGGAATATCAGCCCGAGCCTCGCCTGACATCGCCTACATCAGGACGATGTCAAACTGTTCCCGAAGATACAAAGCCTCGGCCTGCAACCGGGTCGGCCTGCCGGTGAACTCCTCCAGTTCCGCCAGGCTTGCCGCCTCCTCATCGAGCAGCATTTCAATCACGTCGGGATGCGCAAGCAATACCATCTCGTTCACCTTGAACTGGCGGCTCTGACGCAGAATTTCCCTGAATATTTCATAACAGATAGTTTCTGCCGCCTTGATATAACCACGACCGTTACAGGTAGGACAGGTCTCGCACATCAGATGTTCCAGACTGTCCCGGGTACGTTTGCGCGTCATTTCAACCAGCCCCAGAGGCGACACGCGGGTAATCTGGTTACGGGCGTGGTCACCGTCCAGCTCGCTCTCCAGCGCCTCCAGAACCTGGTTCCGGTGGCTTTCCAGGTCCATGTCGATAAAGTCGATAATGATAATGCCGCCTATGTTTCTTAATCTGAGCTGTCGTGCAATCGTAATCGTTGCCTCAAGATTGGTTCGGAAAATCGTTTCCTCCAGGTTGCGGCGGCCGACATAGGCGCCGGTATTCACATCGATCGTCGTCATGGCCTCGGTCTGATCGATAATGATGTACCCCCCGGATTTCAGCTCAACCTTGCGGTCCAGGGCCTTCTGAATCTCGTCCTCGACGCCATACAGATCCAGAATCGGCTGCCGGCCGGTATAGTGGTAAATGATCGGCGCCAGCTCGGGAATAAATGTCTCGGCAAACTCCTTCATCTGAATATAGGTCATCTCGGAGTCGACCTTGATGCTGTCTACCCCGGTACTGGCGACATCCCGGATGACACGGACCGCCAGTGGCAGGTCTCCATGAACCTGTTCGCCGCCTGCCGATTCGGCATACTTGCCGCGAATCCGGTCCCAAAGCTTGTGCAGAAAAATCATGTCGGCACGCAGCGCATCGATGCCGGCGCTTTCTGCAGCCGTGCGGACGATGTAACCGTATTCCGAGTCAGCGGGCATCACCTGCTCCACCGCTTCTTTGAGCCGCAGCCTTTCCTCCTCTTCCTCGATACGGGATGAAACGCCGATGCCGCTGGATGCCGGCAGCAATACCAGGAACCGGGACGGTATCGTAATACGCATGGTCAGCCGGGCGCCCTTGGTCCCCAGCGGTGCTTTCAGCACCTGGACCAGAACTTCTTCACCCTCGTGCAATAGTTCGGTAATTCCCGCCGGCGGGCCGGGTCCTTCGCCGTCATCCGGCGGTGAGGACCTGACGGTATCCGAGGCATGCAGAAAAGCGGTACGTTCCAGGCCGATATCCACAAACGCCGCCTGCATTCCCGGCAACACGCGGCATACGCGGCCCTTGTACAGATTGCCGATCAATCCGAGCCGGCTCGCCCGTTCAATCATCAGTTCCTCGAGGAGGCCGTTCTCGACGACAGCAGCCCTGACCTCCCTGGGCGTCACATTGATCAGCATTTCGGTAGTCATAATCGCTAAACGCCGCCCGGGCAATGAATGCCGACAGATGCCAGCAATGCAGCCGTCTCAAACAGCGGCAAACCCATCACTCCGCTGTAGCTGCCCTGGATTTCCTCGACGAAAACAGCCCCGACACCCTGAATAGCGTATGCGCCTGCCTTGTCGGAGGGCTCCCCGGTGCGCCAGTAAGACCGTATTTCCTGCTCTGTCATGGTACGGAATTTTACCCCGGTTCGGTTGACCAGCACCTGCTCGCTGTCGCGATTCACGACAGCCACTGCAGAATAAACCCAGTGGCGGCCACCCGAAAGCAGCTCCAGCATGCGCAGTGCATCGGCCTCGTCAACCGGCTTGCCCAGTATTCGCCCGCCGGATACAACAACGGTATCCGCCGCCAGTACCGGCATTAGCGCTGAATCCCGGTATTGCTGGTCAATAACGGCCAGTGCAGCACGGCCCTTTTCGAGTGCCAGCCGCTCTGCCATGGCCCCGCCCCCCTCATCGGGCAAACGCGCCTCATCGATCCTGACAGGCAGCTGGCGAACCGCAATTCCAAGCTGCGCCAGCAGCTCTACCCGGCGCGGCGATGCAGAAGCAAGCCAGATGCATCCAGGCGGCGCACGATCGCTGTCTCTTGTCATCATGAACGATGATAGGGATGACCCTGCAATATGGTCCAGGCCCGGTATATCTGCTCGGCAAGCACCACACGAACCAGGCCATGCGGCAGGGTCAGTCGCGACAGCGACCAGCTCTGGCTCGCCAGCCGGCGACAGCCCTCGGACAATCCGTCAGGACCGCCAATCATCAGCGCAACATGAGAGGAGTCATCGAGCCAGCTCTGCAGCTGCACGGCAAGTTCCCTGGAGCGCCATTGCCTGCCCGCCTCGTCCAGTGCAATCGTCACCGCACCGGGCTTGAGCCGGCGCAACAGCTGTTCGCCTTCTTTTTCTATCGCACCGGCCACATTGCCGCGTGCGGTACGGGTACCCGCCGGTACCTCGATCAACTGCAGGTCGATATGCCGTGGAAGACGGCTTTGGTAAACATCGAAACCCTCGTAGACCCACGATTGCATCCGTGTGCCGACTGCCAGGATACTGATTACCATTGTCCGCTCGCCGGTTGAGCAGCGTCTTCCTTGCCCACGCTCCAGAGGCTTTCAAGCTTGTAAAAATCGCGGATACCGGGCTGCATGATATGCACGACAACGTCTGCCAGATCGACCAGCACCCATTCACCATGCTCATGCCCCTCAACACCGAGAGGCTCATGCCCCTTCTGCTTCGCAACCTCGATCACATGATCCGCAATGGAACGCACATGACGATTGGACGATCCGCTGGCAATGACCATGAAATCCGTAATGCTCGTCAACTTGCGAACGTCGACCACGGTGACCTCCTGAGCTTTCAGATCGCTCAGGGCCTTTTTCGTTAACTCAACCAGCCTTTTACTTTGCACTGAATATGTATCTCCTCGAATGGATCACGAATTCCGGGAAGCGCTGCGATAGCACCCGGATTCCAGAATAATATTTCTTACTCCCTGCGGCACCAGGAAACAGGGATCCTCGCCATTCCGAACCCGTTGCCTGATCCGGGTCGAGGCAATTTCCAGCTGGGTCACGGGATGTATGAAAATACGCCCGGCCGGGCTTTCCTGTAATTCCCCGGCATGGGAGGCCAGGTTTCCGGCCAGCAACTCGCCCAGCTCACCCTGCCGGGGGACAGACCAGCCCGGACGATGGGCAACGACGATGTGGGACAGCCCGAGCACTTCCCGCCATCGATGCCAGCCGGGAAGGTTCTCGAAAGCGTCCATGCCGAGAAACAGGCACAGCGGTATCGCCGGGTACTCGGCCCGCAATGACGCCAGTGTCGTCACCGTATAGGAAGGGCCGTCCCGGTCCAGCTCCCGTTCGTCCACCCGGAACCGGCGGCAGGCAGCGATTGCATTTTGCAGCATGGTCAGCCGGACGGGCAGCGGAGCGACAGGCAAGTCCCGGTGAGGAGGAATGCGACATGGAATGAACCGAACCTCGTCGAGGGACAGCCGGACCATCAGCTCGAAAGCACTGCGCAGATGCCCGAAATGAACAGGATCGAATGTGCCGCCGAGAATTCCGATCGAGCCTGGTCCGCCGGCAGTACTGCGCATCTTCGTCGACATTCCTCAGGCGGTCTCTGCCAGCATATGGCCGTTACCGGCCAGCGCCAGCGTCACTTCCATCAAAGCGTCCCATGTCTGTCCGCGACGGGCGCCTTTGGCGATGCGGTCCGCCGCTGCAACAGCAGCAACCAGCCGCCGCACCGAGGCAATATCATGACCGGCTGCAGCCCGCCCCAGAAGTTTCTGCCGGAACCCCCGGACACCTGCCTCCCGCATGGCACGGGGTATCGATCGGCCTGCGGCCACCCGGGCCACAATATCCGCGAGCGCGCTGATGTCCCTGGCAAGGCTCCACAGCACCAGGGGTGGAGCGACCCCTTCTCTGTGCAAACCCTGCAATATGCGGGCAGCACGGGCCCCGTCGCCGGCCAGCGCAGCATCCGCCAGCTGGAACACGTCATAGCGTGCCCCGTCGGCAACCGATTCCTTGACGGTATCGAGCGTGACATGACCGTCACGGGCAATCAGCACCAGCTTGTCGATCTCCTGCTTGGCAGCGAGCAGATTTCCCTCCACGCGGGACGCCAGTATTTCCAGCGCCGGGTCGTCGATCTGCAAATCCATTTTGCGCAGCCGTGCAGCGATCCAGCGGGGCATCTGCTCATGCCGGGGAGCCTTCAGAAAAAGGTAAACGGCCTTTTTCTGCAGCACACTGGCCCATTTGGACCTGGCCGTCCGGCTATCGAGTGCGGGTGTAATAATGACGGTGACATGATCGATCGGCTTGCCGTTCACCAGTTCGACAATATACCGCGAACCCTTGTCACCGGGCCTGGCGGTCGGCAGCCTGAGTTCGATCAACCGGCGGGACGCAAACAAAGACATGTTTTGCGAACCGGCATGCAGAGCGTCCCAGTCAAACCCCCGGCTGATCACATGTAATTCGCGTTCCTCGCACCCTGCTTTACGGGCAGCCGCCCTGATCTCATCCAGCGTCTCATCGATCAGCAGCGGCTCGTCGCAGGACACCAGGTATACGGGCGCAACGCCGGATGACAGGTGAGATTTCAACTGACCGGGGTTCAGCTTCACGGGATCAACAAGTACCCTAAGCCTGCCAGGGAAACAACACTAGCCCACCTGGTGCCAGTCGATGGACTCTTCTTCGAGCAGGATGGGAATCGTGTCGCGGACCGGATAGACCAGCCGGTTATCCCGGGTAATCAGAGCCTCCTGCAGAGGCTCTGACAGATCCTGACCACCCCGGTTCCTGACGGTTCCGGAAGCAATCGCACTGTTGAGTTCGGCCAGCTTCTCGCTGGCCAGCAATTCCAGTGGCAGTTTTGTCAGCGGACAGCAGATGATGTCCAGTAGTTTTTTATCCATCAGTAGTCACCCTGTACGGGCACCTGAATATACCACACCCGGGGGAACGGGCCGGTGCTGCACCGAGACGATGTGAGCACCCGGACGCCCGGTGACCGGCTCATCTGCCGGTCCGGGTGGGTTTCTCCGGTACCGGATCGGGACCGACCGGGCCAAACGGATGGCAGCGGAGAATACGGCGTAGAGCCAGCCATCCACCACGGCCCACACCAAAGCGCTCGATGGCCTGCCGGGCGTACTCCGAGCACGTCGGGTCGAAACGGCAATGGCCACCCGTGAGAGGCGATATAAACAGCTGGTAGCCGCGGATGACGGACATTGCTGCACGTGCTGCCAATGGGGGCGCGGTATCCTTGCCGGGGGCTACAGACATGCTCTGGCTGCCGCCTGAATGGCCTGGATCATCGAATTCAGACCATTGCTGCGGGTTGGACTAAGGTGCTGATCCAGTCCGATCGCCGTGATGAAATCAGGTGGCGTATTGAGAATGTCCTGCGGCGTTCTGCCGCTGTAGACACGCATCAGCACTGCGATCAGTCCGGATACGATCGCTGAATCGCTGACCGCCTGGAACTCCAGTTGACCGTTATTCCTCCGGGACGTAAACCAGACCTGTGACTGGCAGCCGCGCAGCCGGTTATCCTCGGTTTTCTGATCCTCCGGAAACTCCGGTAACTGCCTGCCCATGTCAATGATGTACTGATAACGATCGATCCAGTTGTCGAAAAACTGAAACTCCTCGATCAATTCCTGCTGGCTGTCCTGGATTTCAGTCAACAGGTTCGCCTCCAGCGGGTGCCCTGCGCGCTGTCCTCGATTGAAACACCGGCGGTTTCGAGTTGCGCCCGGATCCTGTCGGCGGTGACAAAATCCCGCTGGCTCCGGGCCGTCTCCCGCGCTTCGATCAGCTGCTCGATCTCTGCTTTGCTGATTGCACCGCAGGGCTCGGTCTGGAACCACTGTTGCGCATCGCTCCCCAGCAGACCAAGCAGCTCCGCGCTGGCTCGCAGCCGGGCCGCCAGTTCGATCCGCCGCTGCTCGTCTGCACTGCTGTTCGCCGCCCTGGCGAGATCGAACAATGCCGCCAGTGCGCGCGGCGTATTGAGATCGTCTTCCAGCGCGGCCAGAAAATGCTCATCCGCATCCACATCGGACCAGTGCTGCTGCCAGCCCTGGATGTCGCGGAGCGTACCGTAGAGCCGGTCGAGCTTGCGACAGGATTCGGTCAGCACTTCATCGTTCCATTCGAGCGGTTGCCGGTAATGCGCGCTGATCAAAGCCAGGCGTATGGCCTCACCCGGAGCCTGCTCCAGCAGCTCGCAAACCGTGACGATATTGCCCAGCGATTTCGACATCTTGGTACTGTCCACATTGACAAAACCGTTGTGCAGCCAGTACCGGGCAAAGATTTCGCCATCATGGGCACAGGTACTTTGCGCGATTTCGTTCTCATGATGAGGAAAGATCAGGTCATTGCCGCCACCATGAATATCGATGGTACGGCCCAGGTGCTCTCCCGCCATCACGGAACACTCGATATGCCAACCCGGCCGGCCCCTTCCCCAAGGACTTTCCCAGCCGGGCAGTTCTTCGGTGGACGGTTTCCACAGCACGAAATCGCCGGGGTTTTTCTTGTAGTCCGCTACTTCTACCCGCGCTCCGGCCAGCAGTTCCTGCCGGTCACGGCGGGACAGCTGACCATAAGCCTCGAATGAATGAATATCGAACAGCACATGTCCCTGAGCCTCATAAGCATGCCCGGCCGCCACCAGGTGCCGGATCATCTCTATGATGCCGGGCAGGTGATCCGTTGCCCGCGGTTCGATATCGGGTGGCAGTACCCCCAGCGCCTCCATATCCTGATGATAGAAATCGAGATACCGGGAAGAAATATCGCTGATCGGCAGACCGGCTTCACAGGCTGCCGCATTAATCTTGTCATCGATGTCCGTGATGTTACGCACGTAGACCAGTCCGTAACGGCTGCGCAGCAGCCGGGCCAGGACGTCGAATATGACCGCCGGCCGGGCATTACCGATATGCGGGCGGCTGTACACCGTGGGCCCGCAAACGTACATCGTGACACGCCGGGGATCGGCAGGCTCGAAAACCTCCCTGGCCCGGGTCAATGTGTTGTAGAGGTGGATTGACATATCAGGCGCGTATAATAATAGGGACGGGGCTGTTTTGCGCCCCATTTTTCCGATCGGAGACAACGGCAGTGGCAAATACCGGTTTATTTGGACAGCGGCAAAGCGTCGTGCAGGTTGAGGAGGGCACCGTGCTTGCGCCGAAATTCGACGAACACGGGCTGATTCCCGTGGTCACGACGGACTGTACCTCGGGTGAACTGCTGATGCACGGCTATATGAACGAGGAAGCACTGGCGAGAACCATCGATACCGGGCAGGCGCACTATTACAGCCGCAGCCGGCAATGCCTGTGGCACAAGGGAGCCACCAGCGGGCTGGTCCAGACCGTCAGGGAAATCCTGATCGATGACGATCAGGATTGTGTCTGGATCAAGGTCGATGTCTCCGGTGGTGCAAGCTGTCACGTCGGATACCGATCCTGCTTCTACCGGAAAATTGCAGCCGGCAGAAGCGGGGAAGCGCCGAAACTGGAGTTCGTCGAAACTGAAAAGGTATTCGACCCTGAAGAGGTATACGGGGACGCACCGAACCCCACCCGGCTGTGATCGGCATCGCCTGACCGCTGCTACAGGATACTGGTATTCAGCTGCCTGGCCACCAGGTCAACCAGATTCTCAGCGATGGCATTCCTCAAGATTCGCTCTTCGTTGCCTTTGCCCAGAACCTGGCGTTCGTCGTAAGTATAGTCCTGGGTCAGCGTAATCGTCTGTTCCGGCAGCACTTCCTCGCCGTTCACCAGTACAGAGTACCGGATCGTATAATAGATATCGTATTCACGCGGTACGTTTCTCGCTGACACCGACAATACCCGTTTCCCGGTTTGATCCTGTCGAATCCGGATAATGGTATTGGCGGCAGCAGGGTCACCGGTCATCAGAACACCGCTCCGGTCCAGCGCCCTGATCAGCGCCTGGTAAAAAGGACTGTAGCGGTCCGCAGCATTGACATAGGTGGCCTCCATCTCCGGAGGAAAGCTGGCATCACTGCGAAACCGGACCCCGCAGCCGGCCAGCATGCCGGCGACGAGCAGCGCCAGCAGCAATCGCATCGCTGTTTGCCGAAGGTCAGACAACGATGATGACCAGTTTTCCGGGAACAACAATGATTTTTCGAATCTCTTTGTCCATTGTAAATCGTTGCACGTTCTCGTTCGCCAGGGCGGTCTCTTTCAGCGCACTCTCGGCAATATCGGCCGGCACCTCGATACGGGCGCGGAGCT
>JAJRXW010000134.1 GCA_024276095.1 Gammaproteobacteria bacterium | reverse complement strand
GTCAGCGCGCCGAATGCCTCGACCAGCCCGGCGCTGTTCGGGTTTTCCGCATGCACGCTCAACCGCCGCCCGCTCCCGTCTATCTCGAGCACCACACGAAGGTCCGGCGGTTCAATGCAGCCGGCTGCGCGCTCCGGCCATTCCACAAGCAGCAGGCTGTGCTCGGCACTGGTATCTTCCAGACCGAGAAACTGCGCCTCTTTGCCATCGGCCAGCCGGTACAGATCCACATGGCAGATGCTGTAGCCGGATAATTCGTAAGGCTCTACCAGCGTATAACTCGGACTGGGCACCCGGCCCGCATGTCCGAGCCCCCGCAACACACCGCGAACGAAAGTCGTTTTGCCGGCACCGAGATCGCCGGCCAGGTGGATGATCAGGCGATCGGGCCGGTCCGAAGTCACGGCCTGCGCAAGCTTCCGGCCCGCATCTATCGTGTCGGCTTCACAGCCCAGGGCGAGCCCCTTCACTGGCCCGGATTCAGGCATGGCCGCAGATAATCCAGCACATCCGATGCAATCAGGCCCCGCTGCCCCGGCCCTGCCGCCAGATCACCCGCACAACCGTGAACGGTGGCGGCCGCCGCCGCGCAGTCCAACAACGCCGCCGATCTGCATTGTGCAACGATTCCGGCTGTCACACCGGTCAGCACATCGCCCGTCCCCGCCGTCGCCATACCCGGATTCCCTTTGTCGACCAGAAACGGTACCGATGTGCTGCTGCCCACCAGCGTGCCGCATCCTTTCAGAACGACGACACCGCCGTAGGCATCGGTCAGCCCCGCCAGGGCACCAGGCCGGTCGGCCTGAACCTCGCCGGCGGTGATCCCGAGCATCCGGGCGGCCTCCCCGGGATGCGGTGTCAATATCCAGTCGGACGAACGGGCCGGCGCTTTCGCCAGCAGGTTCAGCGCATCGGCATCGACCACTTTCGGCAGACCGGAATTCAACACCTGCGCGAACATCGAGCGCGCCCATTCGTCCTGCCCCAGGCCCGGGCCCAGGGCAATGACACTGGCCTGCTCCAGTAACGGTTCGAGTTCCGCAGCCGCAGAAATACCCCGGCACATCAGTTCGGGGCGCCCGGCAACAATCGCCGCAACATTGCCGGGATGGGTGGCGACACTCACCAGGCCCGCTCCGCTTCTGAGGGCTGCCTCGCCGGCCAGGCGAGCTGCACCGCCCATACCCTGGTTGCCGCCGACGACCAGCACATGGCCGAAGCGGCCCTTATGCGCAGTCCGCGCCCGGCGCGGCAACAGGCCGGCGAGTCCCGATAGCGGCCATTTTTGCAGCGTCGGCTCGATACCCTCGAGGACGCCGGGCGGTATACCAAGATCATTGAGTATTATTTCGCCACAGCACTCCGCCCCTTCACCCAGGAACAGCCCCTGCTTGTACGCCACGAAAGTACTCGTGAGCGTGGCCCGTACCGCCGCACCCATGATCGCACCGGTCAGCCCGTGCAGGCCACTGGGAATATCAACGGCCAGCACCGGCACCTGCTGATCGTTGATCGCCTCGACGGCGCGTTTGTACTGCCCCTCGAGCGGTCGGTCCAGACCCGTACCCAACAGCGCATCGACAATGAGATCGGGCTTTTCACCCGGACTTCCGGAAAACTCCGTGACACAACCCTGCTCGGCCTGAAAGCCGGCCCAGGCGGTCCGCGCATCGCCGCCGAGCCGTTCCGGATCGGACAAAGCGGATACGGTAACGGTCAGACCCGCCGCCCTGGCAAGGCGCGCGATCACGTAACCGTCTCCGGCGTTGTTGCCGGCCCCGCACAGCACCAGCCAGTTTTCGGCATCCGGAAAACGTGCCCGCGCCTGGGCAAATGCAGCCTGCCCCGCCCTGGTCATTAGTGTGTAACCCGGGATGCCATAGTCCTCGATGGCCCGGCGGTCGAACTCGCGCACCGCAGCAGGCGTATAGATCAAATTGGCCCCAATAGACATTCCGGGGATTATACTGAGGTCTCCGCCAATAAGGGCGCTCCGCCTGCGCCAATATCAGAGGGACATGATGACTTTCGATCCAGCCAAAAGAATTCAGGACGTATTGTTGTTTGGCGAGTTCGGTGGCGTAAACCCTTCCATCACCGACTCATCGACCTATACCTTCATGAGTACGGAAAAAATGGAAGAGCTGTTCGACCATGAGATCGAAGGCTGCTTCCTTTATTCACGCCACTGGAACAAGACCAACAAGTACCTGTCGGACGTACTCGCCCGCATGGAGGACGCCGAAGCGGCACAGGTCACCGCTTCGGGAATGGCCGCCATCAGTTCAACGCTCATCCAGCTGTGCTCTGCAGGCGATGAGATCGTTTCCAGCCGGACCGTGTATGGCGGCACCTATGCGCTGATGAAAAACCTGCTGCCGAGGATGGGCATTACGACCCGGTTTGTCGATATGCAAAACGAAGCCGCCATTCGTGCTGCCATCACCCCCAGGACGCGCGTTCTTTATTGCGAATCGATGAGCAACCCGCTGCTGGAAGTCTCCGACATTCCGGCACTCAGCCGTATTGCACGCGAGTTCGGCATCCGCCTGATCGTCGACAATACCTTCAGCCCGTTGATCCTCTCGCCGTTGCGCCTGGGTGCCGATGTAGTGGTACACAGCATGACCAAATTCATCAACGGCACCAGCGATTGTGTCGCCGGCTGCATTATTTCCTCTCAGGAATTCATCGCCAGTCTCAGCGATATCAACAGCGGGCCATGCATGCTGTTCGGGCCGGTACTCGACAGTCTTCGTGCCGCCAGCCTCCTGAAAAACCTGCACAGCCTGCATATCCGTATGAGCCAGCACAGTAAAAATGCACTCTACCTGGCGCAGTTTCTGGAGCAGGAAGGCCTGCCGGTTCACTACCCGGGACTGGAAAGCCACCCCCAGCATCAGTGGATGACGACGCACTGGAATCCGGGCTTCGGCTACGGCGGCATTGTGGCACTCGATGCGGGTGAAAGTGCCGTTGCGGCGAAGCTCATGGCGCTGATGCAGGAAAGAAAAGTCGGCTATCTCGCCGTCAGTCTCGGATATTTTAAAACGCTGTTCAGCGCGCCCGCCCACAGTACCTCATCGGAAATCCCCGAGGATGAACTGGCCAGTATCGGCATCAGCGACGGTTTGATCCGGTTTTCCGTCGGACTGGACCGGGATATCGAACAGACCTGCGGCATCATCAGGGATTGCCTGGCAGAGGTCGGACTTTCCGCAAACGCTGCTGCATGAAAGCAGGCGAACTCGCAGGACTGGCCGCACAGATCAAGACCTGGGGAGCGGAACTCGGTTTTCAGCAGGTCGGGATCACCGACACCGACCTGGAAACGGCCGAGCAGCGCCTGCTTGCCTGGCTCGCCGCCGAACGGCACGGAACCATGGATTACATGGCTCGCCATGGAACCCGGCGCAGCCGCCCTGCGGAACTGCTGCCCGGAACCTGCCGGATCATTGCAGCACGCATGGACTGCCTGCCGGCAGAACAGCGCCCGCCGATCGAACTGCTGAACCAACGCCACCATGCCTACATCGCCCGCTACGCACTGGGACGGGATTACCACAAAGTAATACGGCGGCGCCTGCAACAGCTGGCCAACCGTATCGAAGCCGCCATCGGAAATTTTGGCTACCGTGCGTTCACCGACAGCGCACCGGTCATGGAAAAACCGCTCGCCAGCAAAGCCGGGCTCGGCTGGATCGGCAAACACACCAACGTGATCAACCGCCATGCCGGCTCTTGGTTCATGCTCGGCGAGCTTTACACGGACCTCCCCCTGCCCGTCGACCAACCGGCCACCGACCACTGTGGCAGCTGCCGGGCCTGCATCGACATCTGCCCGACTGCCGCGATCACCGAGCCCTATGTCCTGGACGCCACCCGCTGCATCTCCTATCTCACCATCGAACTCAAGGGCAGCATCCCGGTGCAGTATCGCAGCGCCATCGGAAACCGGATATTCGGCTGCGATGACTGTCAACTGGTATGCCCCTGGAACAAGTTCGCCCAACACACCCGGGAAAAAGATTTTATTCCGCGTCACGGCCTGGAATCATCGCAACTCACGGAGCTGTTTTGCTGGACTGAAGACGAGTGGCAGGAAAAAACCGCCGGCAGCGCCATCCGCCGCCCGGGTTACGAAGGCTGGTTACGCAATATCGCCGTAGCGCTCGGCAATGCACCCTCCACCGCAAAGGTCATTGCCGCACTGGAATCCAGAAAGGACCACCCGTCAGAACTGGTCAAAGAGCACGTAGCCTGGGCACTGCAACAACACGCGTAAATTCTTCGGCAATATCACACAAGCGTTCTTCCGGGCCGGGCGCAGGGTTCCGGTTCCGG
>JAJRXW010000133.1 GCA_024276095.1 Gammaproteobacteria bacterium | reverse complement strand
AGGTCACCCAGGGCATGGATGTTGCGGTCCTGGAGTGCCGAGACACCCTGCAGTACCAGTGCATCGATGTCATCGAAGATTTTTTCGTAGAGTTTCGGATTGCGCTGATGTGCGTCGTGTACCAGCCGCACCGTTCTGGCCGTCAGTCCTTCGGTGTGCGTCATGCCGACGACCAGCGAGAGGGGTTCGGGAATATTGAGCAGTTCGACCAGCGGCGGATTTCCTTTCCGGTACACCAGCGGCTCGCCATAGGTTGCCAGCGTATTGTCGATTCCGCTGGGTGTGCCGTGGGCGGTTTTTTCGGAAAGGAATGCCAGTTCGTTGACTTCGCCGTCGCTCAGGCCAAGCTGGAAATGGGTATCCAGCGCCCTGATGATTGCGACCGCCAGGGCGGCCGAGCCCCCCATGCCCATGCTGCGGGGGACGTCCGGGAAAACCTCGATGCGCATCTCCCGCTGGCTCAGGCCCAGCTGGTCGAGAATAATGCCTGCGGCTTTCTCAAACGAGCGCTGGCGTTCCGGTGCCTTGGCCAGCTGGTACTCGATACCCCATCTGGGGATCAGCAGTTCCACTCCCTGGTCATGGTCTTCGACCAGGGCGCGCACCGTCAGCGATACCGGACAGGCGATGGCATGCCTGCCGTAGACCACCGAGTGCTCGCCCAGCAGTATGATCTTGCCGTAGCCGATGCCCAGATCGGCATCTTTTCCACGGCCGGCGGCCGGGCCGCCTTTCTTTTTCTCGTCGCTGATCTCGTCCAGTATCTGCCGGGCTTTCCAGACCTTGACTTCCCCGTCCCGAACCAGCCGTTCAACGACTTCGTCGAATACTTCGTCGGCCGCGCCGGCCGCCTTGACGACGCTGCGCGCATGCAGCGTCATATGGCCCGTCTGGATGCCCTCGGTGGCCAGGGCACGCAAAGCCGCGAAGTTCTGCGCCAGGCCAACGGCCGCCATGATCTGTGCCAGTTCGGGCGCCGAGTCGGCGCCGATCAGCCGCAGGTTCATGGCAACGCCGGGGTTCGACTCGAGCGGGCCGCCCACCGTGCCTACTTTCAGCGGCATTTCCAGTCGCCCGCGAAGGTTGCCCTCATCGTCTTTCCACCACTGTGACAAGGCACTGTAACGGCCGTGGCGGGCTGCGTAAGCATGGCCGCCGGCCTCGATGGCACGCCAGTCGTTGCCGGTTGCCAGTGCGACGGCATCGATACCGTTCATGATGCCCTTGTTGTGTGTGGCAGCCCGGTATGGATCGATCTGGGCAAAGTCGGCGGCGATGATAATGCCGTCCCGCACCCGCTCACCGCCGTAGCCTTTGCCCGCCAGCAGATGTGCCGGCAAAGTCACTTCGGCCCTGGCCAGGGCGCGATCGGCGAGGTTGGAAAGAATACGCAGAAACACGGTGCCCTCGGTGATCGACTCGACCAGGGAAGCGACGCCTTCGCACATCCCGTTGACCAGGTTTGCGCCCATGGCATCCTGGGTGTCCACCAGTAGATGAATGACCAGCATCTCGCTGTCCATGGATTTGAGCGGGTGTGTCCTGACTTCGAGATCGATTGCCCCGCCGCCACGGGCGACCATACGCGGGTGAAAACTGTTGGCGAGATCGAGAATGGCCTGCTTGTTTTCCAGCACTGCAGCACTGGCCCGGTTGATATCCGCCAGATCGATCACCTGGATCTGGCCGATCAGCACCGGTGGTGTCGCGCTGGTCTGAAAACCGCCGGCGGATCGAGCCAGTTTTGCGGCTGCGCTCAGTGCTGCAACGATCGAGGGCTCTTCGACGACCAGCGGAACGGCATAGTCCCTGTCATTGATCAGGAAGTTCAGTCCCAGCCCGATCGGAAGGCCCAGAACACCGATGACGTTCTCGATCATCTTGTCTGCAGCGACGAGGTCCAGTGTTGCCTCGCCGGCCGCCAGCTGCTGGCAATCCTTTTCGGTCAGCAGTCCGCGTTCGCGAACCGCGCGAACCCGCTCATCGACTGACATTTTGTAAAAATCCGGGATTCTGGATCGCGCCACGATCTGCTCCATACGCATCGGTCGGGTTTGTTGACCGAGCATTGTAACCTGCCGGCAGCGCAACTGGACACTGCCCGGAGCAATGCCCCGATGACAGCGGCCGGGGCGGGGATGCTTCCGGACAGGATTTCAACTTGCCGGCCCCGGCAGATATGATAAGCGTCCACCCGGTCGACAGGCGAAAATCCCAGCATGGAGAAAATCTGGCTCAAACGATACCCACCGGACATCCCGCACACCATTGATCTGGATCCCGACGATACGCTCATGGATATGCTGGAACGCTCCTGTGAGGAGTT
>JAJRXW010000132.1 GCA_024276095.1 Gammaproteobacteria bacterium | reverse complement strand
GCAACCTGCGCCTCGAACCGGTCCACCAGCGTGCCTGCCGGCGCCGCAAATACCTCGTGGGGCGCCCGCGGGCGCACCCGCCGGGCCTGGGCCGCGCGCGCTCCTTCGCTGACCTCATCGAGCAGCGGAATGCCCGCAATCTGCATCCCCGGCGTCGCCACCACCGATTCCAGCACCTGCACGTAATGCCCCAGCATCGCCTCGATCGTCTCCGCTGCAAACAAATCCGTGTTGTATTCAAAAGTAATACGCAATCCGCAGGCTCCCTCGACCAGGTTGACCGACAGGTCAAACTTCGTCGTATGCCGGTCGATACCGAAAGGAACGACCCGCAGGTCACCCAGTTCAAGCATCTGCGCCGGTTCGTTATGCAGATTGAACAACACCTGGAACAACGGCGTATGCCGGGTATCCCGTACCGGCTGCAATTCATCTACCAGTTTTTCGAACGGCAGGTCCTGGTGGGCGTACGCCTCGAGTGCCGTGTGCCTGACCCGTTCCAGCAGTTCCTCAAACCGCGGGTTGCCCGACAGGTCGGTTCGCAGCACCAGCGTATTGATGAAAAAACCGATCAGCCCTTCCAGCTCGGTCCGGCTGCGACCGGCGACCGGCGTCCCCACCACGATATCCAGCTCGCCGGTATGCCGCGCCAGCAGTACATCGAATGCCGCCAGCAATACCATGAACAAGGTGCAGTGGTGCGAACGAGCCAGTGACTTGAGTTCATCGACCAGCGGCGGCGCCAGCAAACGGTTCAGCCGCGCGCCCCGATGGCCCGGCAGTATCCCGCGGGGGCGATCGGCAGGGAGTTTCAATACCGGCGGCACACCATCCAGTTGCCGCTTCCAGTAGGCCACCTGGCGCTGCAGTTCTTCTCCGGCCAGCCAGCGGCGCTGCCACCCGGCATAGTCCGCATACTGCACCGGCAGTTCGGCAAGCTGCGGCATCTCATCGCGCGTAAATGCGTTATAGGCCACTCCCAGTTCGCGAAACAGCACCGACATCGACCAGCCATCGGAAACGATGTGATGCATCAGCAACAACAATACGTGATCGTTCGGCGCCACCCGCAACACATGAACCCGCAACAGCGGACCGCAGGTCAGGTCGAAGGGCTCACGCGTCAACTCGACAAGGCGTGCATCCAGCGCCCCGTTCACGGCATCTTTCAGGTCTTCGACGACTACAGGCACTTCGTGCAGATCGGCCGGCACCTGTACCGGAACCCCGTCTGCCGTGGCAAACGTCATGTGCAATACTTCGTGGCGATCGACAATGACCGCCATTGCCCGGCGCAAGGCCTCGACATCAAGTTCACCGTACAACCTGACCGGCCAGGCCAGGTTGTAGACCGGGTTGCCCGGCTCAAGTTGATCGAGGAACCACAAGCGCTGCTGCGCGAACGACACCGGCCGCGATGCCTTGTCGTGCCGGTCCGCCATTGCCACCGGCGACATCCGGATCGCTGCCTGCGTTACCGGAGCTTCATCCTGCAATACCTCGCTCAGTCCCGCCACGGTGGGCATCTCGAACAGGCTGCGCAAGGACAGGTCCACGCCCAGCACGTCCCTGATCCTGGATACCAGCCGTGTGGCCATCAATGAATGTCCGCCCAGCGCAAAAAAATCGGCCTGGATACCAACGGAATCCAGTTGCAGCACATCGCTGAACAGGGCGCACAAGGAATGCTCCAGCGGCGTACGGGGCGGCGTATGACAGCCGCCGGATACATCGCCCCGGTCCGGTGCCGGCAAAGCCTGCCGGTTCAGTTTTCCGTTCGGTGTCAGCGGCAACTCATCCATCACCACCACCGCCGAGGGCACCATATAAACGGGAAGCTGCGACCTGACCGTCTGCAACAACCGTTCCACAT
>JAJRXW010000131.1 GCA_024276095.1 Gammaproteobacteria bacterium | reverse complement strand
GATATCCCCGGTGAAAGCATTCCACAGGTGGCTGAAAACCTGTATGGCCCGGGAAGAGTGACTTTCAGGAAAGGAAAAATAGACACCTGGAAGCAGGAAATTCCGCCTGATCTCCTCGAACGGATTTCTGATGAACTAACAGATATTCTGTAAAAATGGGGATACGCCAGATAATGGAACCTGTCTTTCTGCTATCTCTCCCACGTTCCGGATCGACCCTGGTACAAAGGGTGCTTGCATGTCATCCGGACATTGCTACGACATCGGAGCCATGGTTGTTGCTTCCTCTTGTCTATGCGCTGCGTAGTGACGGAGTTAAGTCGGAATACAACCATCAAACTATGGCAGTGGCATTGGACGACTTCTGCGGGCAACTACCGAACAAGACTGAAGATTACCTGAGTGAAATACGCGAGATGACTTTACGCCTGTACAGCAAGGTCAGCGGCGAAGCGACATATTTTCTGGACAAAACACCGCGATACCACCTGATCCTGGATGAACTCTTACTGACATTTCCAACCTGCAAGATAATCATCCTGTGGAGAAATCCGCTGGCCATAGCGGCATCCATGATGGAAACCTGGAGCAAGGGTAACTGGAACCTGCACAGATGGTTTCATATCGATCTTTTCAACGGGCTGGACAATCTTGTAAGGACATATGAGCAGAATCAAGAACGCATCTTTGCCATGCGGTTCGAGGACTTCGTGTCCGAGCCGGATATAAAGCACAGAGAACTGCTGACATTTCTGCAGTTACCGTATCATGATTACGCAACAGATCGTTTTTCGGATATCAGCCTGCCCGGGCGAATGGGCGACCCTACCGGCGTCAAGGAGTATCGCAAAGTAAGTGAAGAATCGCTGCACAAGTGGAAGGCCACGATGACAAATCCCTGGAGAAAATTCTGGAGCCGTCGCTATCTTCGCTGGATCGGAGAAAATCGCCTGGCGACAATGGGGTATCCCATGGAGGAGTTACAAGGAGAATTGGCCGCCGTACCGGCGACCATGGATAAGTTGCTGTTCGATCTCGTGCTGGTCGCATATGGCCAGATTTATAGAGCATTGCAGCGCTTGTGCCTTGGAAAGTAGCTGTGCAATGGCCGTCGGAAAATACTGATTCAGCGCATCCCTTCAGGAGATTATGACAAATAATCTGCTCGCAGATGACTGAACATTCCGGATGTCGGCCCGTAATCCATAATACGGGCTCGAAACTGTTATAATGCGACCGCATGCTGTTTACCAGCATCGGGAACACTCACTACATAACAAAGCGGCAAATGCCAATATAGAATCGAGAGTGAAATCCATGGACCGGCGTGAATTCATCAAACGCTCTGCGGCGACCAGTCTGATCGGCGCCTATCCCAGTGTCGTATTCTCCTCAACTGAACTCGTGATCGAACCCAGCGGAGGTAACGACACCAATGCTATCAATGCAGCTCTCAAGGCCAGCGCTCGTACCGGCAACCCGGCGGTGCTCTCTGAGGGAGCGTTTACAATCACCGACAGCATTGTGGTACCGGTCGGCGCCTGCCTCATCGGCAAGGGGAAATCCAGCACGATTGCATTTGAAGGAGGCAACGTCGGAGTCGTTGTCCGCGTTGAACAGCCCTCATCTAAGCCAGCCGTAACGAACCTCTACGTCGAGGACAAGCGATCGTCTGTGCCATTTGTAGCACTGATCGGCTGACCGCAATGCCCTTTGCCTTAAGACTTGGTGACGCATCACCCGCCCGCCAGTTGCTCAATGTGGTGACGCTTGATGATCCAGACAGCTTCCCGCTGACCGCCACTGTTTCTGGCACCGGCCTGGAGACGATTTCAATCGATGCGCCTTCTCTCAGAGTCAACGAATTGCCCAGCAGAGGTGTCTGGACGGTTCGGATCAGTTTTTCCGGCCTGACCCCATGGACCGGATACAGTTATTCAATCACTCAGAACAGCAAAACGATTGCAGGATCATTCCAGACTTTACCTGCTGATCAAACAACTCCTTTTTCTTTCATCATCGGGACGTGCGATGGAAGTATCCCGAGAAACCCGACCAATACCTTTCGCACCATCCGCCAACTGGTCGAAACATCAGCCATACCGATTGTGCACATGTTCATTGTTGACGATGTGCACTATGCAGATACCGATGATGTCAACGACCCGGCAACCGGACTGGTCAGCACCGGCAAGCCGCAGGACACGGGTGTAGGTGCGGACTATGCCAAGGCGTGGACCGCCAGCTACGGCCTGCTGCCCAGTGAATCGAAGTGGATGCTGCCGGACCGGCAGTGGGTTTACCAGAATCTCCCCTGTTGTTACTCCGGCGGCGACCATGCTATTGCGGGCAACTGGTGCCGCGGCGACGCCAAGCCCGGTGCAGGCGACAAAATGCACAAACCTTGCGCCCGTGGCCCGGGTAGCCTGGAGGATGTGGCCGGGGCAGAGTGGGATGCCTTTTATGGCAACATCAATCCCGCCCCGATGCGGCCGGGACAATGGTACTGGGGCAAGGACATGGGCCCGGTCCGGCTCTCGCTGTGGGACATGTCCAAGACCATCGAGCCATTTGACTCCCGCCTGCCGACGGATACTCCGTGTTATGGCCCCCGGCAGATATCGGACCATATGAACTTTCTGGATGT
>JAJRXW010000130.1 GCA_024276095.1 Gammaproteobacteria bacterium | reverse complement strand
GGTGATCGACGCGGGGGCGGGGCGCAGGGAAATCCTGGGACAGGAAACGGGGTTGTTTGCTCCGCAGCCCGTCCCTGGCCAGTTCGATGCGCAACTGATGCCGGAGATTCCGGATACGTTCCGCACGGTGCTGCTGCAAACGGCCGAGTTACGCGGTGTTCCGCTGGTTCTGCCGCTGATGGATACAGAGGACCTGGCCGCGGTGAGCATGGCGGATATCTGGGGCGATTTTACCGATCCTGTCGTTGCGGCCTCGGCACGCTACGGTGTCGATGCGGTACTGATCGGCAGGGCACGGGTTTTCGATACCGGGTCAGCGATCGTTCGCTGGACCCTGCTCTTGGGCGACGAGCGCTTTGACTGGAACGGCGATGTCGCCGAGGGCCCCCACGGGCTTGCCGACCGGTTTGCCATGCGCCTGGCAACTTCCGTCACCGGGACGAGGCAGATAAAATTGTCGGTGAGTGGTATCGATACTTTCAGTCAGTATGGTGAAGTTGCGAATTACCTCAAGGCCATGACGATCGTGGAATCATGTGAAGTGCGGCGTGTTTCAGGTGATTCGGTCATATTCGATCTAATGGTTCGCGGCGATCAGGACCGGCTGATGCGCACTATCGCCCTGCGGCGAACCCTGCAACCGGTGGTTGACTCACCGGAGAATACCGCCGGTACGGATAGCTGGCCGCCGCTCGGCGATGTGTCGCCGGATCTGGAGTATCATTATTCAGGGACGCAGCAATAGCGGTCTATTGAGCAGGATGCTGAAGCTCTCGTACATTCCCAACGCCATTTGTGTATTGCGCATGGTACTGGTGTTGCCCATCGTAGTGTCATTGCTGAGCGGCAATTTTGTCATGGCCCTGGTGCTGATTTTTATCGCCGGGTTTTCCGACGGTGTCGATGGTTTCATTGCCAAGCGCTTTGACTGGCGTACCCGGCTTGGCGGCATTCTGGATCCTCTTGCGGACAAGCTTCTGCTGGTATCGGTTTTTATTACCCTGACGGTACTGCAGTTGACGCCGGTGTGGCTGACGGTGATTGTGATCGGCCGTGACCTGGTCATCATCGCCGGTGCGACAGCTTATAATTTTCTGATTGGTCGCGTTCAGCCGGAACCCATGTTGATCAGCAAAGTAAACACCGGTTTGCAGTTGCTCTATATCCTCGTGGTCATCGCCAGCGGGGCATTTGCGTGGCCGGGACATATTGTGATCATCATCGTGGGTGCCTCCGTCATGGTATCCAGTATCGTCAGCGGCTTAAGCTATGTGCTGCGCTGGGGCAGCAGGGCGCTGGCAGCCAAAGCTGCCTGAAGCACCGGTCAGCGACCATGCAGCAACTCCCACTGGAAGTTCGGCTGGCCGATCATGCGGTCTTCGAGAGTTTCTACTCCGGGTCGAATGCCGCCGCCGTTCACTCATTGCAACAGGCAGCACTGGTCGACACACCCACGGTCATCTGGATTTGGGGCGCTGCCGGTCAGGGCAAGTCACATTTGCTGCAGGCATGCACGGGCGCGGCGCACCAGCAGGGTTATTCAACCAGTTACCTGCCGTTGGACCGGAGCTATGAATTACCCCCGGCGGTTCTGGACGGTATGGAAGAGCTTGATGTGCTATGTCTGGACGATGTCCATCAGGTTGCCGGGAGCGATGAATGGGAGCGGCAACTGTTCGTGTTGTTCGAAGGAATCAAACGCAGGGGCTCACGCCTGATCATCAGCGCCGATCAGGCGCCGCACCAGGCTCCGATCCGCTTGCCCGATCTGGCCTCTCGTTTTACTTCCGCGATTACCTACAGGCTGTCGCCACTTGGCGATCAGCAACTGCTTGAATCGTTACAGCTTCGCGCCACATGGCTCGGATTGACGCTCCCCGACGAGACAGCGCGTTTCCTGCTCACGCGTGTCGAGCGGCAGCCCGGCAGCCTTTTCCCGCTGCTCGATCAACTGGACCAGGCCGCATTGGCAGCCCAAAAGCGCCTCACCGTACCCTTCGTAAAATCGGTGCTGCAGGTCTAAAGGGGTCGGACCTCGGTAACCCATTGATCACGCGCCAAAACCATACGGATTTATCGCCAATTCAGCGCTTAAAGCAACGTTTTCAGGGGCAAAATCATGGCTCTAAGTAACGTGCGGGCGGGATCAGGCAGAATGGGCTTGGAACCCCCATTTTGCCCACAAAATAGCGGTTCTAAGGCTGATTTAGACGTCCAGAATAGAAGTTAATTCTGGGTAATCAATCAGTTACCGAGGTCCGACCCCGCGCGCTGCGCCAGCCGTGTGACGTGGATGGCGATGAAAAAGATGAGTACTGCCAGGGTGGCGATGAGGCCGCTTGTCCAGCGGTTGCCGGGGTCGGTGAGCATGTCGGTCAGGGCGACGCTGAAATAGGGGATCATCAGGACGGCGGTCCACAGGCCCCAGCGCGGGCGTTTGCGCAGCGCCCATGCGGCAGAGCCGAACAGGGGCAGCGTCGTTGTTGCGGCAAGCAGCAGGCCTGAGCGGCTGGTCTGGAGTGCGGCTGCCAGGATGGCAAAGGCCAGGACGACCAGGGCCAGCTGGGTGACCCGGCGCGAGCGGGCCAGGCGTGTGCTCACGGGCGATCCCAGCCCTGCAGGCGCAGTGCTGCCTCGGCAACGCGCTGGCCCAGATGGCTGGCAATCGCCGCTTCGTCCTTGCTCAGTTCGGTTTCGCCGCTGGAGTAGGCGATATGGCTCGCGCCGTAGGGGGTACCGCCGGTTCTGGTCGTCGACAGTGCCGGCTGGGAGTAGGGGACGCCGACCAGCAACATGCCGTGGTGTATCAACGGCAGAGCCATGGACAGCAAGGTTGATTCCTGGCCGCCGTGCTGGCTGCTGCTGGAGGTAAAAAGACCGGCCGGTTTCCCGCGCAGTGCACCGGACATCCATTCCCCTGCTGTGCCATCCAGGAAATACTTGAGGCTTGCCGCCATGTTGCCAAAGCGCGTCGGACTGCCGAGAACCAGGCCGTCGCAGGACACCAGATCGGCTCGTGTGACGTAAGGAGGGCCCTCGGATGGAATCGCGGGGCTGGTGGTCTCGGTCGCTGCGGATACCGCGGGCACGGTTCGAAGTTGTGCGGTGACACCGCTGACGGAATTGACGCCTCTGCCGATCTGGGCCGCCAGGCTCGCAGTCGACCCGTACCGGGAGTAATAAAGGACCAGGATCTCCGCCATCAGGGCAGGATCTCCAGCACGGATTCCGGTGGCCTGCCGATACGTGCCTGGTCACCGGCAACCACGATCGGGCGTTGCAGGACTTTCGGATGATCCGCCAGCCACTGTCGCCGCGCCCGCTCGTCCATCGCCTGGAGCGCTTCGCTGGCCTCCCGGTACTCCGATTCACCGGTTCTCATGATGGCATCGACCTGCAGGCCAAGCTTGTCGAGCAGGCTGTCGATGACGAGCGCATCCGGAGGAGTACGCAGATATTCCACGATCTCCGGCTGGATGCCCCGGGCTTCCAGAAGCTCCAGAGTCTTGCGGGATTTCGAGCAGCGGGGATTGTGATACAGGGTAATCGTCATGGGTATCGGGCTCCGGTTGATTCCGCCGGTATTGTACCGTGGAACAGACGGGTTTCGTGAGAGTGGGCGATTGGCTGTGGTTTTTTTGCCGCTTCGCCAGCGCGCCCGATTGCGCCAAAAACCGCGTCTTGACGCATATCGGACCGATTGTTAGCGTGTTGGCCAATCTATAGTTGGAATCGTTAGTTTTGTGAACCCGAAAACGTTTTCGAACGCTGCCTGCAGATGGATGGCGCTTGTTGTGCTGTTCGGTCTGATCGCGGGATGTGCTTCGGGTCCGCCGGTCCAGGAGATGAGCGATGCGCGACAGGCCATTGCCGGTGCCAGCGAAGCCGGGGCGGAACAATACGCAGCAGAGCAGCTGCAGGAAGCGAAAAGCCTGTTAACCAGTGCCGAGGACTACCTGCGATCAGGGACCTACTGGGCCGCCCGCAAGGCAGCCATTGGCGCAAAGGACACAGCGCTGGCCGCGTTGTTGCGCAGCCGTACAGCCCGCGATGCCGCCGAACGACACCCCAGTGAGGCAGGGAAGGACTAGGTGTCCGGCGTTGTTTGCCGCAGCTACACCGTGTCGGGAAAGGTTCAGGGTGTTTTTTTCCGGGCCAGTGCGGCACGTGAGGCGACCCGCCTGGGACTGACCGGCTGGGTCAGGAATGTGCCCAACGGAGACGTCGAGGTATTGGCCTGCGGCGAGCCTGAGCAGCTGGCCGGGCTGGAGGAGTGGCTGGCGACCGGCCCTGCGATGGCACGCGTCGATGCGGTGGTTGCCCGCGATGAAAATGCCGCAGATCACCGGCACCTGACAGATTTTCGCACCGGCTGACGATCCGTCCGGGTTTCGCTGCTAGTGCTGAAACCACCGTGAGCTGAGCCGCCTCAGCACTTTTTCCGAATACACACGCCGGCCGAGGCTGCCGTTATACCGGGCCAGCGCCCGCGACCAGTCGCCGTTCTCCATATCGTAGTAGTAGCGGAGTATCGTGCATCCCATGCGCAGGTTGGTTTTAATGCTCACCAGCCGATCGCCGGTTTGCCCGATCTCATCCAGCCAGAACGGCATGACCTGCATTAATCCC
>JAJRXW010000129.1 GCA_024276095.1 Gammaproteobacteria bacterium | reverse complement strand
CCCCTCCCGTACCAAATCCCCTGTTGACGGCTTTGGGGTCGGACCTCGTCAACAGACTGTATTCAAAAGCAAAAAGCACCTGTATCGCTCAATAAATCCGCTTAAAAGCGCAATTTTCGGTGCAAAATCAAAAACAGCGCACCCAACGAACCGGGGCACTCCGCTTAGGAGGGTCATTTTGGTGCAAAAAACAGCACTCTAAGCACTGAATTCGCGGGTCAAACAGCAATAATTGCTTGTTTATCCGGTAGTTGGCGAGGTCCGACCCCGTAGGTGGGGGAACAGCAGGACGTCCCGGATGGAGGGGGAGTCGGTGAGAAACATTACCAGGCGATCGATGCCTACGCCGAGGCCGGCGGTGGGGGGCATGCCGTATTCCAGGGCCGTGACGTAGTCGGCGTCGTAGAACATTGCTTCTTCGTCGCCGGCGGCTTTTTCTCGCGCCTGATCTTTGAAGCGCCGGGCCTGGTCTTCAGGATCGTTGAGTTCGGAAAACCCGTTTGCGAGTTCGCGTCCGCCGATGAAAAACTCGAAGCGGTCCGTCAGCCAGGGATCGTCATCACTGCGCCGGGCCAGCGGTGAAACTTCTGCCGGGTAGTCGGTGATAAAAGTCGGTTCAACGAGTTTGTTTTCAACCGTCTTTTCGAATATCTCGATGAGCAGCTTTCCGGAACCCCATCCGTCCTTTACGGCGATTTCAAGAGCCTCGGCTGCCGCGCAAAGATAATCCCTGTCGCGTAAACGACCGGTATCCAGATCCGGATTGAAATCCGCGACTGCCGCCTCAACCGTGATGCGGCGAAATGGCTTCGACAGATCGTAACTGCTGCCCTGATACTCGACAGTTGTCGTGCCGAATAGCGACATCGCCAGGCTGCGAACCAGGTTCTCCAGCAGACTCATCAATATGTCGTAGTCTGCATAGGCCATATACAACTCGAGCATCGTAAACTCGGGATTATGCCGGGTTGAAACACCTTCATTGCGAAAACTGCGATTCACCTCGTAGACGCGCTCGAACCCGCCGACCACCAGCCGCTTCAGGTACAACTCCGGGGCAATACGCAAATAAAGTTCCCGGTCGAGCGCATTGTGATGGGTTGCAAACGGTCTGGCGACCGCGCCACCGGGAACCGCATGCATCATCGGCGTTTCTACCTCAACGAAATCCATGGCATCCAGGTAGGAACGAATATACTGAACAATCCTGGTTCGCCGGAGAAAAACCTGGCGCGAATCATCGTTCATAATGAGATCAAGATAGCGCTGACGGTAACGTGCCTCGGTGTCGCTCAAGCCGTGGAACTTCTCCGGCAATGGCTGCAGCGCCTTGCTGAGCAGTTCGAGCTCCGTCACCTTGACGGACAATTCCCCGGTACGTGTCCTGAACAACCTGCCCTTCGCGCCAACGATATCGCCCAGATCCCACTTCTTGAAGGCGGCATAGACCCCCTCCGGCAACCCGTCGCGCTGCAGAAAAAGCTGGATCTGCCCGGTTCTGTCCTGAAGGCTGGCGAAACTGCTTTTCCCCATGACCCGCTTTGCCATCAGCCGCCCGCCAACGCTCACCTCGACCGCTTCCTCGTCCAGCGTTTCGTTGCTGTATTGATCGTAATTTGCGTGCAGCTGGCCGGCCAGAGCTGTCCGGCGAAAAGTATTTGGATAGGCGAATCCTTCCGCGCGCAGGTCCGCCAGCTTTTGCCGTCGCTCGGCGACCAGCCGATGCTCAGAATGTTCTTCGTTACTCATTTTCCATTTCCCGATGCATCGTCATTACACACCCTGCTTAAGGCTGGCCTCCAGAAACTGATTAAGCCCTCCGTTCAATACGGCATCAGTGTTACCTGTTTCAACGTTGGTACGCAAATCCTTGATCCGTGACTGGTCCAGAACGTACGAACGGATCTGGCTGCCCCAGCCGATATCCGACTTGCTGTCTTCCAGTGCCTGCGCCTCCGCCCGGCGTTTTTGTTCCTCCAGCTCATATAGTTTCGACTTGAGCTGTTTCATCGCAGTTGCCTTGTTCTTGTGCTGCGAACGGTCATTCTGACACTGCACGACTATGCCACTGGGAACATGAGTAATCCGGACCGCCGACTCGGTTCGATTAACATGCTGCCCCCCGGCACCGCTGGCCCGATAGACGTCTATTCTCAGGTCAGATGGATCGATCTCCACGCCGGTATCGATATCGATTTCCGGTGACACAAAAACCGCTGCAAAAGACGTATGCCGGCGATTCCCCGAATCGAACGGGGATTTCCTGACCAGCCGGTGCACACCGGTCTCCGTTCGCAGCCATCCATAGGCATAATCGCCAACCACCCGAACCGTCGCACTTTTTATGCCGGCAACATCGCCCGGGGAAATCTCGATGATCTCGGCCTTGAAACCGTTCGCATCGCACCATTTCACATACATGCGCAACAACATTTCGGCCCAGTCCTGCGCTTCCGTCCCTCCCGAACCGGCCTGGATATCCAGGAACCCGTTGGACGCATCCGCTTTGCGATTAAACATTCTGCGGAATTCAAGCCGCTCAACGCTCGCCGAGATTTTTTCCAGCTCCTGCTCTACCTCGGCGACCGTCCCCTCGTCGTTTTCCTCTTCCGCCAGCCCCAGGAGCTCCGCGGCATCGGCCAAACCCCGGTCTACCGCCTCGAGTTGCTGCAATACGGATTCAAGCTGCGACCGCTCACGCCCCAGCGCCTCGGCCCGATTCTGATCGCTCCATACATCCGGCGATTCAAGTTCCAGTGAAACTTCTTTCAGTCTTTCCTGCTTGCCATCGAAGTCAAAGATACCCCCGAAGCGCAGCATTGCGTTTGAGCAAATCGTCGATTCTGATTTTTATCTGGTTAGTTTCCATAATCCCGTTCCGTCTGTCCGGCCCCGGCTGCCGTTACCTCACCAGCCACGATCATACTGGCGCGTAATCCTATTCGTAATGAATGTGTTCTACAACCAGTTGCGGCGACCTGCGCCGACGGAACTCGTTCACATCGAGGCGATAGACAAAACGTGCCATCGGGCCTGGAATCAGTTCCGGATAACCAAAGGCGATGGCATCGAAGGTAGCGGGCATCCCGGGATACTGCAGTTTCATTTTCAGGTGGCGGCCTTTCAGCAACCTTTGCTCGACCACACGGAGCTCATTATCGAAAACCGGCTCGGGAAACCCCTGCCCCCACGGCCCCGCAGACCGAAGTATCTCTGCCAGTTCGAGGTTGACCTCCTCCGCCTCGAGCCCGCCATCGGTCTCGATGATATCCGGCGCGCTCAGCGCCTGTGAATATCGTCCCACCTCGGTCACAAAGGCCCGGCGAAACGCATCGATATCCTGCTCGGCAAGCGTCAGACCCGCTGCCATCGCATGACCGCCAAACTTCGACATCGATCCGGGCAAGGTTTCGACGGCCGCGGCAATCACGTCGCGTATATGAATTCCAGGTACTGAACGGGCCGATCCTTTCAGCGTGCCCGGCTGGTCTGCGCGGGCAAAGGCAACCACCGGCCGCCCCAGTTTTTCCCTGATACCTGTCGCAACCAGGCCGACGATTCCCTCGTGCCAGCCATCGTTGAACAGGCAATAGGCGTCAGCGGCACGCTCCTCGACGAGAACCACAGCACGATCCAGTTCCCGTTCGGCTTCAGCTCTCATTTTCGCCTGCAGTTCACGCCGCTCGGTATTCAGCTAATCCAGGCGTTCGGCCAGGCGGTTCGCCTGCGCAGCATCCCCGGCAAGCAGACAGTCTATGCCCAGCGACATATCCTGCAGGCGACCGGCCGCGTTGAGCCGGGGTGCAATGCCAAAACCAAGATCAGTGCTGGTCGCCTGCCTCCGGTCCCGTTTCGCCACTGTAAACAGCGCCTGTATGCCCGGCCGTGTCCTGCCCGCCCGAATCCGTTTCAGTCCTTCGGCCACCAGGATCCTGTTGTTGTAATCCAGCGGCACCATATCGGCGACCGTACCCAGTGCCACCAGGTCAAGCGTATCGGCGATCAGGCTCCTGGAGACCTGCTCCGGCAGCTCTCCGCGCTGCACCAGGAGCCTGGCCAGTGCCGCCATCACATAGAAGGCCACACCTGCGCCACACAGGCATTTGCTGGCAAAGCTCATACCGGGCAAATTCGGATTCACCATCACCGCCGCATCCGGAAGCTCATCGCCCGGCAAATGATGGTCGGTGATAATGACCTCCATCCCCAGTTCGCGGGCCCGCCGGACGCCTGCTACGCTACTGACGCCGTTGTCGACGGTGAGAACGAACACCGGCTTTAAAGCCGCTGCCAGCTCTGCAATTTCGGGCGACAGCCCATAACCGTACTCGAACCGGTTCGGCACCAGGTAACTGACCCGATCGAAACCCATGCCCAGCAGGCAACTGACCACCAGAGCCGTCCCTGTGGCCCCGTCCGCATCGAAATCGCCCAGTACGACGATGCCCTGCTGCCGGGTGCGAATATCGGCAAGCAGGCAAGCCGCCTCATCCGCTCCTTCCAGCCCGCTGACCGGCAACAGGGCCGACAAACAGTGTTCCAGGTGGCCGGCATCCACCTGCCGGGCCGCCAGAACACGCCGCAGCACCGGATGCAAATGCCCGGGCAGCACCCGCTCCAGGGACTCGGCGCGTTGCCTGCGGCCAATCAGCTTTACCTGCTTTCGCGTCACGACGGACTCCCGGCCACCTGTTCAGAAAATCCGTCGACCGGCGATTGATGCCTTGACGCTCCGGCAGGTAACATATGCACTCCCTCTGGTTTTATTCACCATGAAAATCGATCTCGACCAGCCCACCGGCAATTTCGCCCGCTCATTCTCTGCCGGAGAATTGCGCATCAACGACCGGGTATTTTGCCGCCCCGTCATTCTGACAGTGGATAGTATTCAGGAATGGTCTCCATCGCCAATCGCCGCCCTGCGCCTCGCCGACTTCGAGCCGGTTATGCTTTTGAAACCGGAGTTGATCCTGCTGGGCACGGGAACCAGGCAGGTGATCCCGGGTAACGAACTCGTTCTCAGCATCATGAAGCAGGGCATCGGTTTCGAGTTCATGGACACGGCCGCCGCCTGCCGCACATTCAATGTCCTCACTGGCGAGTACCGCAACGTCGTGGCGGCTTTACTGCTGGACTGATCTGCGGCAACGATCTAACGGGCCGGCAAATACCGAATCGGATCCACCGGCCGGCCGTTTTTCCGGATTTCGAAATGCAGCAAGGGTCGCTGCCCCGGCCCCTCGCCCACGCGCGCTACTTTCTGACCTCGCCTGACGCGGTCTCCCTCTTTGACCAATAACGAATCGTTGTAACCATAGGCGCTGAGGTAGGTCGCATTGTGCTTGATGATCAGCAGCTGGGCATACCCGACCAGGCCGCTGCCCGCATAAACAACCACACCGTCAGCCGCGGCCACCACCGGCTGGCGCAGGCGCCCGGCTATCTGGATCCCCGACTGGGTGCCGGGCGATTGACCGAAGGCTTTCACGACCTTCCCCCCGACCGGCCAGCGCCAGTTTCCCGGCGGTGCAACATCCGCCGGAACGGATTTTTTAACAGGCGGTGGCCGTGACTTTGCGCCGGCTGCCGGGGCCGGTGGCCTGCCCGGCGCGCTCGCACCAGCCGATGCTCCAGGGCCTGTCAGGCGTATTTTCTGACCGGGCCGGATCAGCGAACCGTCTCCAAGCCCGTTCCAGCGCGCCAGCGTCCGGTAGTCGATCCGGTAATACCAGGCGATGGAATACAGCGTGTCCCCGGGCTTGACGACATGATATTCGGGAACCCAGCGCAACGCGCTGCTGCAGGCAGTCAGCGTCAGCAGCAAGGCTGCAATCGCGAAAAGCCCCAGGGGCGAACACCATGCCGGTCGACCGGAAATCTCAACCCCGCAACACCAGGTAAGCCACAACGATCAAAACGACCACCACCCAGCCGATGATATCGATCGACTGCTTCAGTTTCGCCTCATAGCGAGGCCCGCCCCAGGCGACCAGACCAGCCACCAGGAAAAACCGGGCTGCCCGGCCCACCAGCGAGGCAGCGATGAACGGCGCAATGGCCATCGACATCGCCCCGGCGGCAATCGTAAACACCTTGTAGGGAATCGGCGAGAACCCCGCCGCCAGCACCGCCCAGAACCCCCACTGAAGAAACCAGCCCTCGGCCCTGAGATAGGCATCCATATACCCGGCCGACTCGAGAATCGGCTCGATGGTATCGAAAGCGAGGGCCCCGAGCAGAAACCCCGCCACACCGCCAAGCACCGACGTGATCGCTGCCAGTGCCGCCAGCCGCCACGCTCTGTCCGGGCGGGCGAGCACCATCGGGGCCAGCATCACATCGGTCGGTACCGGAAAAAAGGATGACTCGGCGAAACTGAGTGCCGCAAGGTACCACGGTGCGTTCCGGTGACGGGACCAGACCATGACCCGGTCGTAAAGCTTCGAGAACACTCTCATCAGCCTACCCCGGCCAGCAGGGGTACAAACGAGACATCGCACAGAACCTCCTGTTCGAAGTGCTGCTCGGTTCGGGTAATGCGCATCAGTTGCTGGTGTCCGCCTGCACCTACCGGAATGACCAGTCTGCCCTGGGGGGCAAGCTGATCGAGCAGGCTCTGCGGTATTTCCGCAGGCGCGGCAGCCACCAGGATGCCATCGAAAGGCGCCTGCCCCGGCCATCCTTTCATCCCGTCTCCATGACGAAAGCGGACATTGTTGATACCCAGGCTGGACAACCGGCTGCGCGCCGATCGTGACAGCGCACCGCAGCGTTCGATCGAGAAAATCGTTTTTGCAAACGGAGACAACACGGCCGTCTGATAGCCGCAACCGGTACCAATTTCCAGCACCCGTTCCAGGGGGACGACTTTCCCGTCCCGTTCGACCAGCGCCTGGGTCATCAGGGCCACGATATAGGGCTGGGAAATCGTCTGGCCCTGGCCGATGGGCAGCGCACTGTCCTCATAGGCGCGACTGGCGAGTGCTTCATCGATAAAAAGATGACGCGGCACACTGCGAATGCGCTCGAGTACCTGGGCGCAGGTAATCCCGTGATCCGCAAGCCGTTTGACCAGGCGGTCACGGGTGCGGGCGGAAGTCATTCCGATGCCCTGAAGACTTTGGCCGTTCCGAGTCACCTTGGCAACCAGTCCTCCAGATCGCTGAGCCCCTCATGCCGGGTCAGGTCAACTTTCAGCGGGGTAACGGAGATGTACCCCTCATTGATGGCACAAAAATCGGTTCCGGCACCGGCATCCTGCCCCGACCCGGCTGCACCCACCCAGAAGACAGGCCGCCCCTTGGGATCTTCGGCCTTCACAACCGGCTCCGATCTGTGCCGGTTGCCAAGGCGCGTTGCCCTGAAGCCTGCCAGTTCGGCAAAGGGTCGGTCGGGAACATTGATGTTCAAAATCGTATCGGCTGGCAGCGGTGACTGGATCAGGTGCTGAAACAATACACGGATCGCCTCGCCGGCGGCATCGAAATGGCGCGGATTTTCTCCCGCCAGAGAAATCGCCACGGCCGGCAGGCCCAGGAACCGTCCTTCCACTGCGGCTGCCACCGTACCGGAATACAGCACATCGTCACCCAGGTTGGCGCCATGGTTGATGCCGGCAATCACCATGTCCGGCTCACCGTCCAGAAAACCGGTGATGGCGAGATGAACGCAGTCGGTAGGCGTGCCGTTGACATAATGGATGCCTTCCCGTGTCCGCCCCACGCGCAGCGGCATATCCAGCGTCAGTGAGTGGCTGGCGCCGCTTTGATTGCGGTCCGGTGCCACGATGACCAGTTCGGCAAGATCGGACAGGGCCACGGCCAGCGTCGCCAGCCCTTCGGCCTGGTAGCCATCGTCGTTGCTAAGCAGTATCTTCATCTGGTAAACCACGCCGCCAGGCCGGAGAATTGCATGAGCGGTTCATGCCGGGATCCGGTGCTGAATATCATCATGACGGAAAAAAAGAGTAAACATAGCAATTCGGACGAAGGCACGCTATTCCGCGATGCCGTCGGCGAGGTCACGCCGGTCAGGTCGAGGCGCATACACCACGAAAAAAGGGCCAAACCGGCCAAAGCCCGTTTTCGCAGAGCAGATGAAACTGCCGTCCTGCACGAGTCACTGGAAGACCCGCAGCTGAGGCCGGTTGAATCCGGCGAACACCTGCTGTTCCAGCGCCCGCAGGTATCGAAGCAGATCATGCGAAAACTTCGCCGGGGCCAGTATGCCATCCAGGAGGAAATCGATCTGCATGGCATGACGGCTGACGAGGCGAAAGCAGCATTGCGCGAATTTATCCATGCATGCGGCCTTGAGAAGCTCGGTTGCGTGCGTATCGTCCACGGCAAAGGGCTGCGATCAGGACCCGACGGACCGGTATTGAAAGCGCTGGTCAACAGCTGGCTACCCAACCGACAGGAAGTGCTTGCCTTTTGCTCAGCGCCGCAAAACGATGGCGGTACCGGTGCCGTCTACGTGCTGCTGAGAGAGCCGTAACGCCCGCCCAGGCAGCTGTTATCTCTTCTTCAGCTCGTTGACCAGCGACCTCATCGCGGCCTGGGTTTCCGCGCTGAACCAGCAATCCGTCACGAAATCAATGTCGTCAGCGTTGTCGAGCGCCTCGATAAGCGGTGCCTTGCACAGCTTCCGTGTCTGACTCATCGCGATTGGCGGCAGGCTGATGATCGACCGGCACCAGTCCAGCGCCTGCGCAATCAACTCCTCCTGAGGGCACAAGGCATCGACCAGCCCCACCGACAAAGCCTCCGTGACCGGCAGCAGGCGGCCGCCGACCGCGTACTGTTGCGCCAGCCGGTTGCCCACCAGCCGCGTGTAGGCGAACAGAATGGCCGAGGGAACCGGCAAGCCGACCCGGACTTCGTTCAGTCCCATCTTGAAATCGCCGGTGACTGCTATCCGGTAGTCGCAATGTATCGCGAGTACCGTGCCGCCTGCGGGGCTGTGGCCGCTGATCGCCGCAACGACCGGAACGGGACTGGCGGCCAGTATTCGGGTCAGGCCGAGAAAACCGGACCAGAACCGGTACATGCCATCGCGATCCAGATCGATCAGCTCGGGAACATCGAGCCCGGCGCTGAACATGCCTTCCCGCCCGCTCAGGATGATGGCTTTTGCGCCCTGCTCACACGCCAGAGCATGAGCGTCGGCGATTCTTTGCACCAGCTCGATATTCAGCGCATTCGCAGGTGGCCGATCCATTCGCAACTCGATGATCTCGCCGTGGTCGGTCACCTTCAGCATGCTGGGCTACTCCCGGGTTACTTTTCAGGTGAGGACGGTTGCGGCGGCTGGCCCTGGCCCGTGTTTTGGCCCGTGTTTTGACCCGGGTTTTGTGCCCGGCCCGGCCCGCCCATCACGTAGAAGGTTTCGTTGGCGCCGATCAGGCCAAGATCCGCCCGGGCACGCTCTTCGAGCGCCGAAAAACCGCTGTTCAGGTCTTCGACTTCGGCGCTCAGTCGCTTGTTTCGCTCTGCGAAGGCAGCGTTTTCCTCTCGCTGCCGGTCGATCTCACTGCTGAGCCGGGAAACCTCGCCAAGACCGTCTTCCGAGACCCAAAGTTTCACCTGAAATAATACAAATAATATCAATAAGATACCAATAGATGCTCGAAACAACATAACCTATGGATTCCAGGTCATACGGATACCGAAAATGCCGCAGCGCCGGCGTAGCTGGCCTGTTCGCCAAGGCCCTCCTCAATTCGCAACAACTGATTGTATTTTGCAATACGATCCGATCGGCACAGGGAGCCGGTTTTAATCTGGGTAGCTGCCGTACCGACGGCGATATCCGCAATGGTTGAATCGCAGGTTTCTCCGGACCGGTGCGAGATGACGACGCTGTAGTCCGCCTTGACGGCCATATGAATCGCCTCCAGGGTCTCGGTGAGCGTGCCGATTTGATTGGGCTTGATCAGGATCGAGTTGGCCACGCCGCGTTTGATGCCCTGTGCAAGAATCGATGTGTTGGTGACGAAGATATCGTCCCCGACCAGCTGCACCCTGCTGCCCAGCTCATCGGTCAGCAATTTCCAGCCTTCCCAGTCATCTTCCGCCATGCCATCCTCGATCGACACGATGGGATAGGCATCGGCAATCCCGGCGAGATACTGGACAAACGAATCAGCGGCAAACTTCCTGTTCTCGGATTCCAGGTAATACACTCCGTCTGAATAGAACTCCGAGCTGGCAGTATCCAGAGCGAGATAGATATCCGAACCGGTTTTCAGCCCGGCGACTTCGACAGCCTGCATGATGATATCCAGGGCGGCCAGGTTGGAGGGCAGATCGGGGGCAAAGCCTCCTTCGTCGCCTACCGCGGTATTCAGGCCTTTGCTTTTCAGTACGGAGCGCAGGGCATGAAAAACCTCGACCCCATAGCGCAACGCCTCGGAGAACGACGGTGCGCCGACCGGCAGGATCATGAATTCCTGAATATCGACGCTGTTATCCGCATGAGCACCGCCATTGATGATGTTCATCATCGGAACCGGCATGGTGCACGGACCCTCTGCAAACATCCGGTACAGGGGTTGCTGCTGCTCGCCCATCGCCGCATGCGCTGTTGCGAGCGATACCGCGAGTGTCGCATTCGCGCCCAGGCGCCCCTTGTTTTCCGTGCCATCCAGTTTGACAAGGCGTTGGTCGATACCGGCCTGATCCGACGATTCCGCGCCAATCAACTCCGCACGAATCTCGCCGTTGATATTGGCGACCGCCTTGAGCACGCCCTTGCCCTGGTAGCGGCCTGTATCGCCATCACGCAGCTCCACGGCTTCGCGTGTGCCCGTCGATGCTCCCGAGGGAACCGCAGCCCGTGCGAATGCCCCGCTCTCCAGGTGTACATCTGCCTCTACCGTCGGGTTTCCCCGCGAATCCAGGATTTCCCTGGCTTGAATCGCGACAATCTTGCTCATGAACTGACTGTTTTCCTTTGTACTGATTTCTCTCGGGCCTGAACAATAGCGGATATCTCTTTGCCGCGATTGTCCCGCGCGGCCTGAATAAACCCCATGAACAACGGATGGCCGTCCCTGGGGTTCGACGTAAACTCGGGATGGAACTGGCAGGCCACGAACCACGGATGATCGGGCAGTTCGATCATCTCCACCAGTCCGTCAACGGAAAAACCGGAGAAGACCAGCCCTTTTGCGGTCAGCTTCTCGAGGTAACCGTTGTTGAATTCGTAACGGTGGCGGTGACGCTCCTGAATGACGTCAGCCCCGTATATTTCCCGGCCCCTGGTGCCGCTTTTCAGCCGGCATTCCTGTGCACCCAGGCGCATTGAGCCGCCCAGATCGGCATTTTCGTCCCGCTCCCGGGTCTTGCCGTCCAGCCCCCGCCATTCGGTAATCAGTGCAATCACCGGATGAGGCGTATCCGGATCGAACTCGGTACTGTTCGCATCCTCAAAACCGGCGACGTTTCGCGCGAATTCGATCACCGCAGTCTGCAGGCCCAGGCAGATGCCCAGATAAGGTACACTGTTTTCCCGCGCGAACCGGATCGCGGCTACCTTCCCTTCGGTGCCGCGATCGCCGAAACCACCCGGAATGACGATTGCATCCACGTCTTCCAGGCAGTCCGTTCCCGAATCCTCGATCTGCCGTGATTCAAGATAGCGAATTCGTACCCGTACCCCGACCTTGACGCCGGCATGCACCAGCGCCTGGCTGAGTGAAATATAGGAATCCTTGAGACCGACATATTTCCCGACCATCGCAATGGTCACATCCTCGTCCATATGCTTCTTGGCTTCGATGACGGCTTCCCACTCGGACAAATCCGCGGGCGGGACATCCAGCCCCAGGTGTTTGACGATGATTTCGTCGAGCCCCTGGTCTCGCAGCACCATGGGCAAACGATAAATGTCATCCACATCCATGGCGGAAATCACCGCCTGTTCACGAACATTGGTAAACAGTGCGATCTTGCTTCTTTCCGCGTCGGGCAGGCGGTTATCGGACCGGCAAACCAGGATGTCCGGCTGAATACCGATCGACCGTAACTCCTTGACCGAGTGCTGGGTGGGCTTGGTCTTGATCTCCGCGGATGTCTTGATATACGGAATCAGGGTCAGGTGTATATAGACAACCTGGTCCCGGCCAAGATCAACGCTCATCTGGCGAATCGCTTCCATAAACGGCAACGACTCGATATCGCCCACGGTGCCGCCTATTTCAACAATGCAAACGTCCGAATCGCTGGCGCCGGCAACAATGCAGCCCTTGATTTCATTGGTGATATGCGGAATGACCTGAACCGTTGCGCCAAGGTAATCGCCGCGGCGTTCCTTGGCGATGACACTGCCGTAGATGCGCCCGGTAGTGAAATTACTGTAGCGTCCCGTGGTGGTTCTGACGAAACGTTCGTAGTGTCCCAGGTCAAGATCCGCCTCGGTACCGTCATCAGTGACGAATACCTCGCCGTGCTGAAAAGGACTCATCGTCCCGGGATCCACATTCAGGTAGGGATCCAGCTTCATCATGCTGATTTTCAGACCACGGGCTTCCAGGATCGCGCCCAGAGAGGCGGAGGTGATGCCCTTGCCCAAAGACGAGACAACACCACCGGTCACAAATACAAATTGAGGCATTATAGAATCCAAAACTCCCGGTTACCCGGCTTCCCGCTCACTGCGAGTGCCATCATCGGCACGCCCGTTAACCGCCATCAAACAGGTCAACCAGACTACGCTCCTCCGATATGGCCGCCCCCCTGAACCGGGGAAGTTTCGGCCAAACCTCAGAAACTGTCAGATGGGTATGAAAAGCTACCAGATCGGTTGGGGTACCACAATCACGAATCATTCACCCGCCGGCCGTGCGGCGAACTCATTCGGCTGCCGCCTGCCGATTGCCGGGTGTCCGCTCCAGAGAATACGAAAACCGCGCCGGCCTGATGCGCAGACGGCACTTCCCGCCGGCCCATCGAGCGACCATAAATCGGCCACGGCAATCAGCTGATCGCCGGCGTAAATCAACGGCAGGTGGCCCCGCATCCAGGTCACCACACCCTGCTCCTGTAAAAACTGCTTCAGGCCCTTGCTGTGCGCCTGTCCCGACCGCCGGATACGTTCTCCTCCGCGCCGGAACCGCACCCGCAGCCCGTTGCGCAACCAGTCCGGATCCACGTCGCTGCCTGCCGTCTCCAGTCGCAGACAGCCACGAATCGCCCCCATGTCGAGACCCGATCGAATATCCCAGCGATACTCCGGGATATCATGCGCTGCATCGGCATCCGGATCGTATTGCAGCACATAGAGTCGATCGCGATATCTGCGAATCTGCCCGCCGGGCCACCTCAGTACCGGTTGCCGGTCCGCCCGGGCATGCAGCAACTGCCGCAGCCCCTCACGCAAACGTGCCTGCGTCGGTACCGGCAGGCCAAGTTGCCGCAGGCAATGGCGGACCAGATTACATTGCCGCGTGAATTCCAGCGCCCTCAAACGGGAGAGATCCAGGGTCTCACCGCAGACAATACCCTGTGCATCGATATCCGCCAGTTCATCCAGCAATGCAGCCCCTTCCGTCAAAAGCTGTGCAGAACGGCCGACGGTACGGGCGACGGCAGGCCAGCGTGCCCGCAGCATCGGCATCACCCGGTGACGCAGATAGTTTCGGTCAAGATCGATATCGTGATTGCTGGGATCGTCCGTCCAGGACAATGAGTTGCCTGCGGCATAAGCTTCCAGCTCGGCGCGGGGAATACGCAGCAGTGGCCGCAACAGGCCACCCTGGCCGAACCCGGACAATGTCGGAATGCCGCTCAAGCCATGCAATCCGGAGCCCCGCAGCAGGTGAAGAAAAACCGTTTCCAGCTGATCCTCCTGATGATGGGCCGTGACCAGGTATTCACCGCGTCTTTGCACTTTTTCGAACACGCCGTAGCGCACCGCGCGCGCGGCCGCCTCCGGCCCCATTCCCGAATCCGTTGCCACCGTAACGTATTCGATATTCAACCCGACACCCAGTCCGGAGCACAGCTGTGTGCACTGTTCCGCCCACCGGCCGGCATCGGGGTGCAACTGGTGATTGACGTGCACGGCGCGCAATGAAAACCCGCCCGGCTCGTGCCGTAACCGGTTCAGCGCATGCAACAATACGGTTGAGTCCATGCCGCCACTGAGAGCGACGCACAGTTCCACCGGCCCGGCGGCGGTAAGGCCGGCGAGCACCTGGCGCAATTCATCGAGTACAGCCGGCATTACCGAACGATATCAGCTGTCCTTGTATCGGCCGAAGGACTGAAAGCGGCGCGTACGCTGGGCCTGAAGTTCGGCGGGATCCAGTGCGCCAAGGCTTCCCAGGTTGGCGATCAGCGCATTTTTCAAAGCCTCGGCCATCGCCCCGGCATCCCGGTGAGCGCCACCCAGCGGTTCTTTCAATACCTCATCCACCAGTCCCAGTTCCAGCAGCCTCGCTGCCGTAATCCCCATGGATTCGGCCGCAACTTCCGCTTTCTCGGCACTCTTCCACAGAATACTGGCGCAACCCTCGGGCGAAATCACCGAGTAGACGCTGTATTCCAGCATGATCACCCGGTCTCCGGCACCGATTGCCAGCGCGCCGCCCGATCCTCCTTCGCCGATCACCACACAGACGATCGGAACCTTCAATCGCGACATCACCAGCAGATTGTGGGCAATGGCCTCACTTTGCCCCCGCTCTTCGGCGCCGATTCCCGGATAGGCTCCGGGGGTATCGATCAGCGTAATCACGGGAACGCCAAATTTTTCCGCCAGCTTCATCAGGCGCAGAGCTTTCCGGTAGCCCTCCGGTTTGGGCATGCCGTAGTTCCTGCTCACCCGCGACTTGGTATCCCGCCCCTTCTGGTGGCCGATGAACATCACCGGGTGACCGTCCAGCCGGCCCAGGCCGCCAAT